>RFTO01000112.1 GCA_009923375.1 Actinomycetota bacterium
CCCCTAGGTCCTCGAGTACGCAGGCCCCTAATGCCAGGCTGCCGTCGGCGGTCTGGCTGGCCCAGGCCCCAATCGGAGCCAAACAGCCCCCCGCCAAGGCGGCCAAGCAACTGCGTTCTGCCCGCACGGCCAGATGGCTTGGCAGATCGTCGATGCTCAAGAGCGAACTCTTGAGCGATTGGTCGTCGGAGCGAATCTGGACCACAAGTGCCCCTTGAGCCACTGCGGGCCAGAAGGCATCTGGCCGCAGGACCTGGCTTATTCGATGGGCCAGCCCCAGCCGTTCCAATCCCGCTCCAGCCAACACGAGGCAGTCATATTCGCCATCGTCCAGACGGCGCAGCCGAGTATCTACGTTGCCACGAATGCCCCGCACAACCACATCGCTGCGCAGGGCCTTCACCTGCGTTACGCGGCGAATGCTCGAGGTGCCCACGACGGCCCCCGCCGGTAGCGACTCAAGCGTGGGGTGTTCGCGGCTGACGAGCACATCAAACGGCGACGCGCGCAGTGGCACGCATGCCAGCGTGAGTCCCGGAGTCTCGGCAGTGGGCAGATCCTTGAGGCTGTGGACTGCAGCATCAATGCGATGTTCGAGCAGGGATCGCTCCAGTTCTCTCACAAACACGCCGTCACCTCCAACCTGAGCGATTGGCACGTTCTGACTGTCGTCGCCCCGCGTGGATATCGTCTCGATTGAGACGCTGAGCCCTTGCAACCGCAAGCAATCCACGACCCACTGCGTCTGCGTGCGCGCAAGCGTGCTGGCACGCGTACCGACTCGAATCGTTCGCGGAACTTCTGGCGATAATTGTTTCGATGATGCTTCTACTGATTGCATTGCGATGGCTCCAGGCACCAACCGACTTCACTCACGATTTACAATGTGACTCAACTTTTAGTTGCGTTCTCTGACCGATCGGCTTTTGCAAGTGCAGTTACAAAAACGGCACTTGCTCCAGCGGCCACCAGCACCGTCCGGCAAGCAGCCAGCGTTGCACCGGTGGTCACCACATCGTCGGTGGTCAGGTCCAATTCGATCGGCGGCGGCGTGTAAATGAACCAACCGCTTGAGCTTGCACCGCCATCGGCGCGGACCTTGACCAAGATTCGATAGCCGGTGCCGGTCGCCGCATCAGGCACATCACATTCGAGCGATTCTTGATCGCAAGTCACGTCAAGTGAGCGCCCACCGGGGAAATCAGGCACAACAACGACCGTGTAGACGCTGTTGGTTGCACCGTTGTCCACACCCGGATCGATGGTCACTGTGCCGCCGCCGTCGACGGTGAAATCGGCAACGGATGGTTTGGATGGCAGCGCTCTCGACTTGGTGTGAAACTCCACGTACTCACTCGGTTCGCTTGTGCTGAAAGCATCAGTGCTGAGGATCTGCACTTGATACGTGGTGTCCGGGATGAGTTGCGGCACGGTCACGCCTGTATCTGTGGTGGTTGCTGCGTCGGTCCATGTGTCGCCATCATCGGAGGAGATTTGGATTGTGTAGGTGACGGGGCCGTTGTTGCTGTCGGATGGATCCCAGTTCAGTGTGGCGCTACGGAAGCTGTAGGTGGTGATTGTGAGGTTTTGTGCCGACTCGATTTGTTGTGGCACGTCCACAGCGGTTAAGGCTGATGTGCGGCTTGTGAGGTCTTGCCACACAGGTGAGGTCATGCGTGCGGCGACAACTGCGTAGACGGTGACGCCGGGGTCTAGGTCGGAGAGAGTGAGTGTGGTCGTGGTGGCGTCTGTGTCGATGCTGTCGGCGGCGATGTCGCAGCCGCCGAAGTCATTGGTTGCACATTCCAGATCTGCAGGGTCGGTGCTGTAAAAGACGGTGTAGCCGATGGTTGGTGAACTACCTGCGGTGGCTGGTTTCCAGGAGATGGTGACGCTACCGGCGCCGGTCTTCGCAGAGGTGATATCTGTCGGGGCTGTTGGGAGTGCGAAGTGCGGTGCACCGGTGACGTTTGCTGATGGAGTTGATTCCTCTTCATCGTTTACTGCGATTACTTGGTAGTGCGTGGTTGGGCAGTGCCCTACTGGCGCTGCTTTCACATCGCAGGGTTGCAGATCGGCTAGGTGATAGCTCGTCGTCGCCACATCGACTGTGTCAACCTCTTCCCACGCATCAGCCAAGAGAGCAGCACCAGCTGTGACAGTCTGCTGTTCGAGACGCCAGCCAGTCACAAGTGCCGCTGGATCGGGATTAGCCCACGACACATCGATAGATGAATCATCGGTGGAGGTGACAGCAACTGAGGTGGGTGAGAGCAACGGCAACAAGAAATCAGCATTATCGCTCGGGTCGGCAGTAGTGAAGTTATCTGCAGCAACCACCTGCACCAGGTAATACGCCCCAGAACGCAAACCATTCACTGCGATGTTGGTGTTGGTGGTGGTTGCTGCGTCGCTCCATGTGTTGCCATCATCGGAGGAGATTTGGACTGTGTAGGTTGGTGTGTT
This sequence comes from Actinomycetota bacterium, assembly GCA_009923375.1. Taxonomy (GTDB): domain Bacteria; phylum Actinomycetota; class Actinomycetes; order S36-B12; family UBA5976; genus RFTO01. The sequence continues at coordinate 2,467 of RFTO01000112.1, forward strand.
CCAGACGGTTGCGACGGAATCCCACTGAATCGTGGCGGCGTAAGTAGTCACCGACAACACGCGCGTTGCCCCGACTGGCTCGATTTCCCCCCGCACTGCAAGGGTAACTCGTTGGGCCATCGCACCAAAAGATTCGCCGAAAGCCTGCGAGTTGATTCGCGGCACAACGGCTACGTAATAGGTCCCCGGCTCGAGGTCCGTGAGTGTGGCGCTCGTGGATGACGAGTCCACATCAACACTGTCGCCACCCACATCGCAGCCACCATTGTCGTTCGCAGCACACACGATGTCGGCAGGATCTGAGCTGTAAAAGACGGTGTAGCCAATGATTGGCGAGCTGCCTGCGGACGCTGGATCCCAACTCACAAGTGATTCGTAGGGGCGACTAGACATCACTGTGATGTTCGAGACCGCACTTACTGGGCGGAAATCCGGTGAGGCGCTGACTGTGTCACTTGGTGTTGAATCACCCCAGTCGCTGACGGAGATGACGCGATATTGCGTTGTTGGGCAGGCAGGTCGAGCGGCATCTGCTGCGGCAGGCTTCACACATGGAGTCAGCCCTTCGGCGACATAAGACGTGACGTCTGCATCTACCTCGTCGACAGTTTCCCAATCAGTTGCAGTCTGTGATGGAGTGCCGATATCGGTCACATCACGTGACTCGATTCGGTACGTCACAGTGGTGGCGTAACTGGGTAGAGGTGCCTGCCAGCTCATCTGCACCGACACCTCGTCGCGACCTGATGCGCTGAAATTGCGCACGGGGTTGGTGAATCCGCTTTGCGTTGTTGCGGTGATCGGCGAGCTAATGTCCCCATCGGGGTCGTCGGTGGAGTTGAAGGCCGAAATGCGGATGAAATATTGAGTAAGCGGTTCCAGGTCGGATATCTCGTAGGTGGTGACTGTCGGGTCATCCGGTGCGCCGGCGTCATCCCAGGTGCGGCCATCTGTGGATGTCTCGATCGTGTATCCATCGACATCTTGGACTGGTGCAGTCCAGATGATTGCCGCCGATGTTGCTGTCGTTCTTGTGACGCGCAAGCCCGTGGGTGCTTCTGGCTTGGCGCGCTGAGTGGAGATATCCAGCGTCGTCAGAGCCGAGGTGCTGGTGTTGAACGCCGAGATCTTCACTACGTACTGGGTGGCAGGCAGCAGATCCGTGATGACGTAACTTGAGGTGTTTGCCGGCACCGTTGCCACATCGGTGGTTAACCCGTCTGGTCCTCGATTGAAGACCTGGATGTTGTAGCCATCCACATAGCCCGAGGACGGTGTCCAGGTGGCGGAGATGCTTGTCGAGCGGCTCGTTCCTCGAAGGTTCGTTACAGCAGTAGGTGCGGGAAGTGCGAATGTCACTGATCCGGCCAGTGCCACAGCTGATTCGCCGAGGACGTTGGACACATAGGCGCGGAATGAATACAGCCTGCCTAAGGTGAGGCCGGCGGCGGTGTAACTGGTTGTGTTCCCGGCCAGCGACATATCAGTGCTGATGCCAGTGGTGGTATCGGTGATGTTCAATCGGGTGCTAGTCAATGGCAGGCCGCCGGTGTCGGCAGGTGCAGTCCAGCCGATGGATAGCGATGTGCGACTTAGGACGTTTGTCGTCAATGTGGTCGGACTGCCGGGCAGCGTGCCGGCGGTTGCACGCAGGGCGATGACATCTGAGTAGTTGACTCCGCCGCTGGTGAACACATAACGCGCATCGGCTGCGAACGAGCCTTTGGTTGCGGAGTAAAAGCGGATATTCGATGAGCAGGTGCTCCCCACTGCCAGTGAACGGTTGGAGCAGCCGTTGGTGGAGAAACTAAAGGCACCGGTGTAAGCCGTCACGGTGCCAGGTTGAACCAAACTCATCGTGATCGCTGTGGCTGCCACATTGGCTTTTAACGTGACCCCGACATATTGCGTCGTGGATGTTTTTACGATGCCGATTTCAGGGGATGCGTTGGTGGTGGCGGTGAGGATGTCGGAGGCGGTAGCGGCTTGGGCGGGCATCGCTGGCAGTGAAAGCATCGCAAGTCCAGCGATGACGGCTGCGGCTATGCCGCGCCGCTGGGGGTTAGGTCGCAGAGCATCTCCTGCGCCGCCGCGGGGAGTGCTGTGTGGGTGGAGAAATCCCCGCGCCCGACTCATAAATGTTCCTTCCTAGCG
>RFTO01000113.1 GCA_009923375.1 Actinomycetota bacterium
ACTGCGGGATCAGTTCCTGGAACTCCTCGAACTTCAGCGGCCGGTTGTCCATCGCGGCGGGCAGGCGGAAGCCGTGATCCACCAGAGTGCGCTTACGTGAGGCGTCCCCTTCGTACATAGCCCCAATTTGTGGCACGGTGACATGCGACTCGTCAATCACGAGAAGGAAGTCCTCAGGGAAATAATCGATGAGGCAGTTAGGTGGGGTGCCAGGCTCGCGGTCGTCAATGTGACGACTGTAGTTCTCGATGCCAGCGCAACTTCCCATTTGCTGCATCATCTCGAGATCATAAGTCGTGCGCATTCGAAGCCGCTGGGCCTCCAACAACTGTCCGCGCTTCTCGAACTCACCAACGCGCTCTTCAAGCTCAATCTCGATGCCAGCTATCGCCTTCGCCATGCGCTCCGGACCGGCAACGTAGTGCGACGCGGGGAAGATGTACATCTCCAACTCATCGCGCAGCACCTCTCCCGTCACGTGATGCAGGAGGGAGAGCCGCTCGATGGTGTCGCCGAACATCTCAATGCGCACTGGGTTGGTCTCATAAACAGGAAAAATCTCCACCACATCACCGCGCACTCGGAAGGTGCCACGCTCAAACGAGATGTCGTTACGCGTGTATTGGATGTCCACGAGCCTGCGCAACAACATGTTGCGCTCGATATCGTCGCCAACGCGCAGTCGCACCATCCGGTCTATGTACTCCTGCGGGGTTCCGAGCCCGTAAATGCACGAGACCGAGGCCACCACGAGGACATCTCTTCTGGTGAGTAGCGAGTTCGTGGCAGAGTGACGGAGGCGCTCCACTTCTTCGTTGATAGACGAGTCCTTCTCAATGTAAGTATCCGTCGTGGGCACATACGCTTCGGGCTGGTAATAGTCGTAGTAGGAGACGAAGTACTCCACCGCGTTGTTCGGCAGAAGCTCACGAAACTCAGTTGCCAGTTGGGCAGCGAGTGTCTTATTGGGAGCCATCACTAGCGCTGGGCGCTGCAATTCTTCAACAAGCCAAGCAGTCGTGGCTGATTTTCCGGTACCGGTTGCGCCAAGCAACACCACGTTGGACTCACCTGCCCGAATGCGCGCCGCGATGTCGGCAATTGCAGCCGGCTGGTCTCCTGCTGGCTGAAAGTCACTGACGACCTGAAAGGGCGCCACAGTGCGCTGAAGGTCAGAGATGGGTCGCGTCATCCCTGCTCACTCTCCTTGCTGGCCGTGACTGTCGCCCACCCGCGTTCTATGTGGGCATGCAGCTGCGCCAATGTGTCCGAGTTCTCCAGCACCACGTCAGCCACGGCTTCACGATCACTGTAGGAGCCTTGTGCAGCCATTCGGGCGAGTGCATCTTGCGACGTTAAGCCCCGACTGACCAGACGGGCGAGTCGAACATTCTGCGGCGCCTCGACGGTGATCACCGCATCGAACTCCGCGCGGATCTGCTCCGCGGTGCGGGTCTCGACCAGAAGCGGGATTTCCATGACGACCACTAGCGCACCGTCCTGAGCAGCAGTGGTTGCCCATTGCGTCATCCGTTGCCGGATCCAAGGGTGCATCACTTCCTCAACCTTCGCGCGAACAATTGAATCGGTGAATATGTGAGCCGCTAGCCGGGCTCGATCAATGCCAGCATCGTGGACGACATCGGGTAAGAAGGCGCTGACTTTCGCGGCCACGGCCGGATGTTGCAGGCACTCTCGAGCCGCCTCATCGGCACTTAAAACAACAACGCCCCGCTCCCGAAGGAACGAGGCGACCGTTGACTTACCTGCCCCGATGCCGCCGGTGAGGGCGATGACTCTCAACATCTGTCATCACCCTCATCCGGTGGTCAATCGAGTTAACGAGTCTCGCATGTTGACGAGACCCGCGTTGAAACTTCAGCCTTCGAGCTTCTCCTTGAGCGCCTGCAGGTCTGCATCATCGGCAAGAGTTCCAGCGCCCGCTTCAGCAGTGCTTGAGGAGTACGAGCCAGCTGCTGCCTCCGCGGCGATGGCCTCGCTGTCGGCCTTGCGAGCCGCCTGAGCCTGCTTCTGATGCTCGATCCAGCGCTCGTGGGCAACTGCATACTGAGCTTCCCACTCAGTTTGCTGCTGCTCAAAGCCAGGCTTCCACGACCCCGCCTCGGCGTCGAAGCCATCTGGGTACTGGTAGACACCCTTGTCGTCGTAGGAGCCAATCATTCCGTACACCTCTGGGTGGAAGTTCTCCTCCAGTGCGTCCTCGTCGGTGCCGAAGTTCGCCTGCTTCAGCGACAGCGAGATACGACGACGCTCCAAGTCGATGTCGATGACCTTGACGAACAGGTCCTGCTCCATCGTGACAACCTGCTCGGGAATTTCCACGTGACGCTCGGCCAGCTCGGAAATGTGCACGAGGCCCTCGATGCCGTCGGCAACACGCACGAAGGCGCCGAAGGGCACCATCTTGGTCACCTTGCCCGGCACGATGTTGCCAATTGCGTGAGTTCGCGCGAACAACTGCCACGGGTCTTCCTGGGTCGACTTAAGCGACAGTGAGACGCGCTCGCGCTCCATGTCAACCTCGAGAACCTCAACTGAGACTTCTTGACCAACTTCAACAACCTCGTTGGGGTGGTCGATGTGCTTCCACGACAACTCCGACACGTGCACCAGGCCGTCGACGCCACCGAGGTCCACAAACACACCAAAGTTGACGATGCTCGACACCACACCGGTACGGATCTGACCCTTGGCCAGCTGGTTGAGGAACGTGCTACGTACAGAAGACTGCGACTGCTCAAGCCAGGCCCGACGCGACAACACGACATTGTTGCGCTGCTTGTCGAGCTCGATGATCTTGGCTTCGATCTGCTTGTTGAGGTAGGGAGCAAGATCGCGCACGCGACGCATTTCCACAAGGGACGCAGGCAAGAAGCCGCGCAGGCCGATGTCCAGGATGAGACCACCCTTAACGACCTCGATGACCGTGCCCGTAACGACGCCGTCCTCTTCCTTGATCTTTTCAATCGTTCCCCAGGCGCGCTCGTATTGTGCGCGCTTCTTGGACAGGACCAAACGACCGTCCTTGTCTTCCTTCTGAAGAACAAGTGCCTCGATGCGGTCGCCGACCTTGACGACGTCGGCCGGGTTCACATCGTGCTTGATGCTCAATTCGCGGGATGGGATAATTCCCTCGGTCTTGTAACCGATATCGAGGAGAACCTCGTCGCGGTCGACCTTGACGACCTCGCCTTCGACGAGATCACCGTCTCCGAATGGCTTAATTGTGGCTTCAACAGCGGCGAGGAAATCCTCGGCGGAGCCGATGTCATTGAATGCGATTGCAGTGGTTGTTGGGCCTGCGGCGGCCAGATCAACAGAGGAGCTCATAGAAGAGTGGACTCATTTATCGTCGTTGGTCACGCGTCACGCCTATGAACGCTCAAAGAGCAAGCAGACCAAGCGGGCGACACGCGGCGCCCACGGGTGCAGGCACAGTGTCCTATCGTAACTTGGAAGCATCAGGCAGCAGAATGCGAGGGTGCAGTCCAACGCCCTTCCTCCCTCGCGCCTTCCTCCCTCGCGCCTACCTCAACGAGCAGCCGGCAGATTCGATATCGCGGCGGAGGCATCAACGTCGGCTAGCCGCCGCGGCTGGGACGATCACTCCGCTGACTATCAATCCGAACACGGGACCTGGCTTTTAGGCGCAGGCGATGGCGCCGGGGCGCTCATGTGGTGTCCGCAGGGTTGGGATGAGGCTGAAGTGTCGCTCCTGGGCGACTGCAGTGCCTTGGCCGGCAGGAGTGTCGTCGATATTGGGACCGGCGGCGGCCAGGCGGCCATGTGGTTAGCCAATCAAGGCGCTGATGTGGTTGGTGTCGACATCTCCTACGCGCAACTGACCTACGCGCAACTGACCCACGCAAGCGCGGCCCGACGCTCCCCATTGACGCCAAGCGATTCTGGGGTCACCAAGACTGCTTCAAGCGATCCTGGTGTAGCCAACTGCGGTGCTCACGACTCTGGTGCAACCGAGTGGCTGCAAGCCGATGCGGCAGCGCTGCCGCTGGCCAGCGAAGCTTTCGACATCGCCATCAGCGCATTTGGCGCCCTTGCCTTCACCCCATCGAGTGATGTGTTCTTCGTGGAGATTGCCCGGGTGCTCAAGCCGGCAGGCGTGGCGGTCATCTCCACACCGCATCCGATGCGGTGGATCTTTCCGGACGACCCTGGGCAACCCGGCCTCACTGCAGTGCAGCCCTACTTCGACCGCACGCCTTATGTGGAAACTGATGACATTGGGCAACCAGCATACGTGGAACACCATCACACCATGAGCGACATCGTGACCTCAGTCCACAACGCTGGGCTTAGCTTGGAGCGCATGTGGGAACCGGAATGGCCAGACGGTCACGATCGAGTATGGGGAGGTTGGGGTCCGATAACTGGCGCCATCTATCCACGCACATTGATCATCCGTTGCAGTAAGCCGGCGTAAACCACCATCAGATGTGGTGAAACTTCAACTGCTAGTGCGCTGCCTCATGCCAGGTTCGGCCGATTCCAATGTTGACATCCATCGGAACACTCAGTTCAACGGCGTGCTCCATACCGGCTCGCACAAT
>RFTO01000114.1 GCA_009923375.1 Actinomycetota bacterium
GATGAAGATCCGGTAACACGCCACACCCTCAGTGAGAAACGCATCTCGCTGAGTTCGCGCTGGCGGGTTCTGCAAAACAAAACCGCCCTTGGCGCCGACGGGCACGATGACGGCGTTCTTCACCATCTGTGCCTTCACTAATCCGAGCACCTCGGTGCGCACGTCCTCCCGGCGGTCTGACCAGCGCAATCCGCCTCGGGCGACCGGACCAAAACGAAGGTGCACGCCTTCAACTCGCGGTGAGTAGACCCACACCTCCACATGAGGGCGCGGCGCGGGAAGAACAGCCCCCAGCGCTGCCGAGTCAATCTTGAATGAGATGTACGGGAGTGGATCACCCGCGGCATCAACCACAAACGCGTTGGTGCGGAGTGTGGCGCGGATGACCAAATGCAAAGCCCGCATGAGCCTGTCTGCATCCAGGCTCTCCACCTTCTGCAGCTCATCGCGGATGAGGGAGTCGATCTGCTCGCTGCGGGCGTCTCGATCACCACCAAACCCGGGGTCAAGGCGCGTACAGAAAAGGTCCACCACGGCCCGAGCGATGGCAGGGTGCGCCAACAGGATGTCTTCGAAGTAACGAATCGAGAAGTTAAGCGCCGTCTGCCGCAGATAGCGCATGTATGCACGGATGATGGTGGCCTCGCGGGAAGTGAATCCGAGCAGCGTCACTGCGCTGTCAATGCTGAAGTTGGCCGTGTCCCCCCGCCAAGCGGCGATGAACGCCTCCGAAAGCCGTTGCGGCAGTGTTTCGGGCGCGATGATGTCGGGGCTGATCTGCACACCGAAGTCGTAAATGTGTACCAAGCGCCCATCTCGACGACGTAGGTCGAATGGCAACTCGTTCACGACACGCAGCCCCAGGTGCTGCAGTCGCGGCAGCACATCGGAGAGAAGGACTGCAGCTCCAACGGAGTAGAGAGTGAAGCGGTGCGTCGCCTTCTCACCAGCAGGAACTGGCGCGAGTCGGACTTCGACTCCCGGCCCAGGAGTGGCCAGCAAGCGATCGCACACCACAGCATCGGCAACTGCCTCATCCACGGCTCGCACAGCAAGATAATTCAAGGGGAAGTTGCCAGCCCAACGTCGCAATAACCGAGCCGCAGCTTGCTCGCCGAGGCTGTCAATCGCCGTGTCGGCGAAGTCGTCATCCCATGAGCGGCTGAGCTCGACAATCTGCGCTTCAAGTGCGTCAGGATCGATGACGACATCTGCTTCCGAATCGTCCATCCTCACGGCGATGTGGAGTCGGGCGTTGGCGTCATCACCGATACGTACCGTGGTGTCAACTTCTGAGCCGCCAAACGCCACCCGTACGCAATCTTCAATCTGCTGGCGCACCGTGGGCGTGTAGCGCTCAGCGGGCAGGAAGACCAGCACTGAATAGAACCGCCCGTAGCGATCGGGACGAATGAATGCTCGAGTGGCTTCGCGGCCGCCAAACTGAACCACCGATCGCGCGATGTTCGCGAGCGATGTCGCGTCAATCTGGAATAGCTCATCGCGCGGATATGTTTCGAGCAAGCGCAATAACTCACGTCCGCTGTGGCTGCTTTCCGCAACTCCGACCTCGTCCATGACCTTGCGGACTTTTGCGGCCAACAGTGGTGCTTCCATCACCGATTGGGCGGTGGCAGCTTGTGTATACAAACCGAGGAAGCGCGCTTCACCCTCAACGGTGCCGTCTTTTGCGAACAACTTCACGCCCACGTAATCCAAGTACGCATCGCGTTGCACAGTCGATCGCGTGTTTGCCTTGGAGATGACGAGAAGCGACTGGTCGTGGGCGGCTGTCCTCGCCGTATCGCTGAGCAAAGTGGGACGCAGGTTGTCATCCCCGCGGCGCACACCGAGTCCAGTGCCCGGCTGCGGAACTAAAGCAACGCAGCCATCGACCGTAGTCAAGTCATACTTGCGAAAGCCCATGAATATGAACCGGCCATCAGCCAACCACCGGAGGAACTCAGCGCTCTCACTGATCGTGTCCTGATCCGCTCCGCTGTTACAACCGACCGCCCCTGCGAGCTCCAGTGCCTTCGCCCGCATCATGTCGGCGTCGCCAATGGCGCTACGCACATCATCGAGTACCGCAGCAAGGCGGCGCGCGAGCTCATCTAGATCGACGTCTGGGCCGGTTGTGGATGCCTCGAAGTGCATCCAGGATTCCGCGGGCTGGTCACCAGTTACAGGATGCAGCTCGATTAACGCACCACTTGCATCCCGTTCTGCATGAAAGAGTGGATGCGCGAGTAAGTCGATGTCATATCCATGGCGAGCGAGCTCTGCGGAGACCGAGTCGATGAGGTAAGGCATGTCATCTACGACAACATCGACGATGATTTGGCCGGCGCCGGCAGTCGCACAGGAAATCTGCGAGCTGCCTGCTGGTCGCATCGCGCCACATTCCCGATGGGTGACGATCATCCCCACCACTTCGGCCGACGTGCGATCCACCAACTCTTGGGCGGGGATGAGATCGAGATAAGCAGCCACGACATCAGCCGAGACACCAGTGCCACCAGCGGCGACCTCTGAGATGAGCGCGGCCTTGGCTTGCTCAAGTCGGGAATACGACACTGACGAGCTCAACAAGGCACGATTCGGCACGACCCTGAGCGTAGTCTCGGGATGTGTGCGCTGGCGCGAGTCTGGCCATCTGTTGCGCGTGGCACTTGCCACATGCGTCAAAGCCCCGCTGGCGGCGCCCACCCGCTAACCGGCAGTCAAGGATGGAGGTGCGTACACGATGAGCATGCCTGTGTCGGCTAGCCACATCGGAGCAGCAAGTACCTCTGCAACCTTTGACATGCTGACAGACCCCGGTTACTACGAGCACCTCATAGCCTTGATCCCCCAGTCAACAATGGTCAGCCTGGATATCAACCGAGTGGCTGGGACCTTGACTTGGACCCAGCGCATCGTCGTGCCTGAATCGGTGCCGGCGATGGCAAAGCGTGTCATCGGCCCGACCATGATCGTGGTGGAGGAGCACCGCTGGTCGGCGCCGGCGATGGACACAGTTCCCACACAAGCGGATATCCAGGTGCGACCCCAGAATCTGCCGGCCCAGATGGGTGGCCACATGCGGATTACCTCACCCTCAAGCGACGGCCGGTGCCGAGTGGATATTCAGGCGACTGTCACGGTCAATGTGCCCTTGATTGGCCCGCACTTGGAAACCCTGATTGCGCAGAACTATCTATCCATCGTCGAACTGCGCTCACAAGCAGCGTTCACCTGGGACAATTAGCTAGTTCAGCCCATATGCGGGTAGCGGTGGTCCGTTGGCGGAACCAAAGTCTCCTTGATCGATCGCGTCGATGTCCAGCGCAGCAGGTTCTGTAGGGCGCCGGCCTTGTCGTTTGTGCCGGAGGCCCGAGCACCTCCGAAGGGCTGTTGCCCGACGACAGCGCCGGTCGGTTTGTCGTTGATATAGAAGTTACCCGCGCTGAAGCGGAGACGATCCATCGCTGTCGCAATCGCTGTGCGGTCGGTGGCAATGATGGAGCCGGTTAATGCGTATGGCGATGTCTGATCGACCACGTTCAGCATGGAATCAAAGTTCGAGTCTTCATAAACATGGACAGAGAGCACGGGTCCGAAGTACTCATCTGCGAAGAACTCAACGGTCGGATCGGTTGAAAGCAGAACCGTGGGCGCGATGAAGTAGCCATCGGTGTCGTCGTACGTCCCACCGGCGGGGATAGTGACAGCAGGGTTAGTCCTGGCACGCTCGATTGCCGCACTCACCTTCGCGAAGGAGCGCGCATCAATCACTGCACCCCCGAACAGGCTGAAGTCCGACGCCACATCGCCGTAGCGCAATTGCGAGGTGGTGTGGAGGAACTCGGTGTCCATCTTCTCCCACACACTGCGCGCGACGTACGCTCGCGAGGCTGCGGAGCACTTTTGACCCTGGAACTCGAAGGCGCCGCGTACCAAGGCGGTGGCCAGGATCGGCCGACGGGTGAACGACAACGAAGTCCTTACCGCCGGTCTCGCCAACAAGGCGCGGGTAGCTTCGGTAATTCGGCAGGCGTGTGCCCACTTCCTGCCAGAGGTAACGGAAGGTCGCAGTCGAACCAGTGAAGTGGATGCCCGCGAGATCCTTGTCTGCGAGAACCACATCGCTGACAGCCAAGCCATCGCCTGTGACCATGTTGATCACACCATCGGGCAGGCCGGCCTGTTGCAGTAAGCGCATCAGCAGGTGCGCGGAGAACTGCTGGGTGGGAGACGGCTTCCACACAACGGTGTTTCCCATCAGCGCTGGCGCAGTGGGCAGATTTGCAGCAATGGCGGTGAAGTTGAATGGGGTGATGGCGTAGACAAAACCCTCGAGCGGTCGATGGTCCGACCGATTCCACACACCCGGACTACTAATCGGCTGCGCCTCCATCAGTTGGCGCCCGAAGTGGACGTTAAAGCGCCAGAAGTCGATGAGTTCGCAGGCAGCGTCGATCTCCGCCTGGATGACGTTCTTACTTTGGTTCAGCATCGTGGCGGCGTTGAGCGTGTAACGCCAAGGCCC
>RFTO01000115.1 GCA_009923375.1 Actinomycetota bacterium
GGTAAGTGCGGCGCCCGAGAGTTGAATTACGTCAGCGACATCGACGTGATGTTCGTCTGCGATGCGGCTGAGGCGGCTGCAGCCGATGAAGGCGTATCCACACATGCGATCGCTGCTGGTGCGACACTCGCAGCTGAGGTGATGACCCTTTGCACCGAGCCGAATATCGAGGGTGCTTTGTGGCAAGTGGATGCGAATCTGCGACCCGAGGGGCGGATGGGGGCGCTAGTTCGCACGCTGGCTAGTTACGAGGATTACTACCGCCGCTGGGCTAAACCCTGGGAATATCAAGCGCTGCTTAAGTCGCGGGCTGTCACCGGCGACATGCGCCTAGGGGATGAGTTCGTGCATATGGTTCAGCAGTTCATCTGGAATGCCGCCGATGGCCCCGGTTTCGTGGCCGAGGCAAGAACCATGCGCCAGCGGGTTGAATCGAGTATCGGGCAGGATGCACAGCGCGAGATCAAACTAGGCCCGGGCGGTTTGCGGGATGTTGAGTTCAGTGTGCAGCTGCTGCAACTTGTGCACGGCCGCCACGATGAATCGCTGAGGGTGACATCCACCCTCGGCGGTTTATCCGCACTTTCAGATGGCGGTTACGTCGGTCGCGAGGATGCAGCAACTCTTGCGCAGACCTACATGTTCCTACGGACCCTGGAGCACCGACTGCAGATGCGGCGCATGCAGCGCACGCACATGTTTCCCGCTGCCGAGCACGACATCCGCTGGTTGGCTCGCGGGGTCGGGATCATGGACGAGCCGGTGCAGGCGCTGACTGCTCAATGGCGAGAGGTCTCCACCGATGCGCGCAAACGGCATGTGAAGTTGTTCTACCGGCCGTTGCTTGATGCTGTCTCCCGCGCGGAGTCGGGCATCGCTCGGTTATCTCCCGAGGCGGCGCGGGAGCGCTATGCGGCTCTGGGTTTCGCCGATCCAGATGCAGCGATGCGTCATGTTGTCGCTCTGTCTGGCGGGGTGAGTCGCAAATCCGCAATCCAGCGCGCTTTGATGCCGGTGATTCTTTCGTGGTTAGCGGAGCTGCCGCTTCCCGATGCTGGCCTTCTCGCTTTCCGGCGGGTGAGTGAGAGCCTGGGAGAGAGTCCTTGGTATCTGCGCTCCTTACGTGATGAGACGCAAACCGCGCATCGCCTCATCACAGTGCTGGGCACGAGCCGCTGGTTGACCGAGTTACTTCTCGCGGTGCCCGATGCGGTCTCAATGCTCGCCGACAATGACGATCTGCGACCGCGCGATTACGACGAGTTGCTCGCAGAGATGAACTCCGTGGTGAGTCGCGCAGATGATGATGCAGCAGCACCTCCAGCAGCAATCCGACGCCGCGAGCTCTTACGCATAGGCTGCGCCGATCTACTGCACGCTGCCGATGGTGCCGCAATAGGTGAAGCACTCAGTGTTCTGATGCGGGCAACACTGCAGGCGTCATTGGATGCGTGCATCACGGGTTGGGAAACTTCGAACGGCGAAGCGTTTCCGTCTGCTCTGGCAATCATCGCCATGGGGCGCTTCGGTGGTGGCGAGCTTGGTTATGGCAGCGATGCAGATGTGATGTTCGTCCAGCGAGTGCCGCAGGGCGGCGATGAGCCCGTTGCCAACCAATCGTGTATCGATCTCATCGGCCGCTTGCGCACACATCTGTGTGCACCATCACCCGAGCCTCGAGTGGATTTGGATGCAGACCTGCGTCCTGAGGGCCGCAACGGCCCGCTGGTGCGAACAGTGGAGTCCTTCGATTCCTATTACCGCCAGTGGGCGCAGGTGTGGGAGAGCCAAGCTCTCCTTCGAGCCAGCCATGCCGCGGGCGATGAGAACGTGACTGCGCAACTGTTGGATATTGTCAATCGGATGCGTTGGCCAGCCGGGGGGTTAACCCCGGCAGAGGTGGTAGAGGTGCGCCGATTGAAGGCGCGGATGGAATCGGAGCGGCTGCCCCGGGCAGTTGTCCCGATGGCGCATCTCAAGCTCGGCCCTGGTGGGTTAAGCGATGTTGAATGGGTGGCGCAATTGATGCAGTTGCAGCACGCGTATCAGCTGCCGTCGTTGCGAATCACTGGCACGCTGGCCACGTTGGATGCGGCACGTGACGCCGGTTTGATCACAGTCGATGACGCACATGCTTTGAGACAGGCATGGGAGCTGTGCACACGTGTGAGAAACCACCAAGTGCTGCTGTCGGGCAAAGCAACCGATGTGTTGCCGGGGGATGCGCAGGAAGCTGCTGCCTTGGCCATGTCCTTGGGCTACCAGACAGCTGAGGAGTTGCGTCAAGATCATGCGCGGGTGCGCAGGCTTGCGCGAAAAGTTATGGAGCGGGTGTTTTACGGAGTGACTGCCTGAGTGATGGCTTCCGAGGTTGGTGCCTCTGGGGCGAGCTCAGTAATCGTGCGGCCCGGCGGTGCAGCAGCGGCACGCAGCACACCGCGGGAGCCGACGTACATCATCACCGGCGACACTAAGCAGAACACCGCACAGATCATCAAAGCAAAGCTTGGCGATGACATCTGGATGATGGTGCCCGTCAATCCCGACGCACCTGCACCCACCGAGCCCTCGATGGTCCATAAAGCCGCCATTGCCGATACCGCAGTCCCGCGAGGTCGCACAGCATCGATGGTCTCCATGTAGAACACATGCGCCGGTCCGTTCGTCAGGCCCGAGGCGAACATGAGCAGCAACAGCGGCCAACCCGGATGCGTAAACGGCAGTAGCAGGCATAAGCCCGCAAAAATCGATTGGGTGACGACCAAACCGCGCACCGGCGGGTAGTTCTTCACTCGCGCCCCAACGGCCATGCCCGCAAGCACCGCGCCGAGGGCGCTGGCGCTGAAAAGCCAACCGGTGATCCACTGTTGGCCGGCCAGTTTGGTCGAGGCGGGGATCGCAATGGAGATCATTCCCATCGCCACACCCATCGCGGCACCCTCAAGTGCGAGAAATCGAATCGCCGGGCTTTTGAACAATCCGGGCTCACCAGATCTGCGCGGCTCCGGCACCCACTTACGCGACAGCGGCGATGACAACAAGATGCTGCCGCCGAGTCCCATACACAGGCCGTTGACTAAGAGCGCTGTCGTGGTGCTGATCTGCAATGCGATGAACGTGGCTAATGCTGGGCCAGCGAGTTGCGCCGCATTCATCAATGCGGAATCCAAGGCGTACGCGGCGCGACTGCGCTCTGGGCCAGCCAATTGCTGCCACAGCGGGCGGATGCTCATGTTGAACGGCGGGCAGGCAAGTCCGGCCAGCGCCGCCAAAACGGTTGATGTGTAGGCGTCGTGGGAGAAGATGCCGAGTACGACCATGCTGATGGCGTAAGCCGGGACGAAGATCATCAGCGGACGCGTCTGCCCGTATCTATCCACCAACCGGCCGCGCCACCCTGCCGTCAGTGAGCTGGTGAGACCGAAGGCGCCAACGGCGATACCCGCCGCAGACAGCGAGTCGGTCACATGGTCAACACGGAAGAAGATTGAAAGCGAGCACATCGAGAAGGCGATGCGACCTGGCAATGCGCCGCAGATAAGCCACCACGCACCCGGGAGACGGAGTAGTTCCCGGTAGGCGCGCATTTTCCGAGTGTAGGCGGCGGGGATACTTGGCGCATGGGCGGCGACAGCGGATCAGAGGGTACGCAGGTGCCTGAGGCTGCTCAGTCCACGGTTTCGGGGCTTGGGTGTGCAGAGTCATCCCCTGCGGACTCGGCGTTTGTGGAACCTGCGTTTTCGGAGCCAGCGTTTGCAGAGCCTGCAGTCGAGCGAACCGCAACTGCCTATGGGGAGTGGTCGGTTACCGTTCGGACCTTCAAACCCCGCAGCGGCCGACTTAGTCTCACTCAACGCGAGGCTCTGCAGCACGATTCCGGCCGCTATCTGCTTGGTGACCGCGGATGGGAACTTATCCACGCGCGGGCTGCTGGTCGACCTATCGTCGCCGACATCGGTTTTGGCTACGGCGAATCCGTGCTTGGTTACGCCCAGGCGGACCCCACGCACTTCATTGTCGGCTTTGAAATTCACCTACCCGGGGTCGGCGCACTCTGCGAGGCTTTGCAGCGCGCGCAGATTGAACATGTCGCAGTGGTGCAAGACGATGCGCAGTTGTTTCTCACGCAGGAGGTGCCAGATGGCGGGCTCGCTGGGGTGCGCTTGTTCTTCCCCGATCCCTGGCCCAAGCAGAAGCACCACAAGCGCCGGTTCATCCGTGAGCACATCGTCGACCTCCTGACCCGCAAGCTAGAACCGGGCGGCTTCCTACACATCGCCACGGACATTCGCAATTACGCAGACGATGCGCTGCAGGTGCTGCGGGAGGATGGGCGCTGGGTTATCGATGAGGACCTCAGTCGCCGTGAGCATCGCCCGCTCACTCGATTCGAGCGCCGCGCAAGCGCTGCAGGTCCTCCTATATGTGATGTGATTGCGCGCACAAGCTCCCATGGATTAACGGGCACATCGACGGAAGGCAGTGGCAATGACCGCGACTAACACCGATGTGCGACCGCTGGCTGATCT
>RFTO01000116.1 GCA_009923375.1 Actinomycetota bacterium
CTGCGGGTAACACTCCTGCGGGTAACACTCCTGCGGGTAACACTCACAGGCGTTCCCATCGGGCGATCGGGTTGGTTGCCGCAGCAGCCTGTGTGCCGGCACTTCTGAGCGCTTGCTCAAATAGCCCGAGCACACCCGCGGACGGTTTACAGATCGTCACATCGGTGTATCCCTTGCAGTTCGCCGCAGAGGCGATCGCGGGTAGTTACGCACATGTCACCAACCTCACCCCTGCCGGCGCCGAACCGCATGACCTCGAGCTGTCGGTGCAGCAGGTGCAGGCGATTTCGGATGCTGCGCTGATGGTTTACGTCAGCGGCCTGGCGCAAGCTGTCGATGACGCCGCGAACCAAGAGGCGCACGCCCGTGTCAACGCCCGCGACGCACTCGGCTCCTCTGCGATTATTAATGATCCGCATTTCTGGCTCGATCCGATCTTGCTCGCCGAGGTTGGCGACGCGATCGCCGGGCAACTCTCCAAGGTCGACCCGGCGCATGCGAAGGCTTATGCAACGAACGCGCGTACTTTCACATCAAGCATGGCTGCTGTTGATCGAACATGGTTGCGGTCAACGAAGGTGTGTGCGACCCGGGAGTTCGTCGCAAGCCACGCGTCTTTCGGCTACCTCGCACGCCGTTACCACCTCAACCAGCATGCGGTGCTCGGATTAAGCCCGGATGCGGAGCCGACGCCATCGCAGTTGCAGTCGGCCATCGACGTGGTGCGCAGGAATAAGTTGACCACCGTCTTCAGCGAGCGCCTTCTGGATTCCAAAATCGCCAGCACAATCGCCAAAGAAACAGGCACAAAAGTCGCCGTGCTCGATCCAATTGAAGGTGATGCATCATCGGTGGGTTACACCATGTTGATGCAGGAGAACCTTGCAGCACTTGTCGCAGGGAATCGGTGCCACCCATGACGTCCATCGTTGATGTCCACCACTTAGAAGTAAGTGTGGAAGGCACGAAAGTCCTGCGCAATGTGTCACTTGCCATTGAGCGAGGTACGTGTACTGCGCTTCTAGGTGCGAATGGTTCGGGCAAGACCACCTTCGTCCGTGCGCTCCTGGGATTACAGCCCGCGGACGACGGCCAGATCATCTGGTTCAACGAGCCGGGTGTTCGCTACCAATCGCATAACCGGGTCGCGCTGGTCCCGCAGTTGCTGCCCGGCGTTGTTTCCGTTCCGATCAGCGTGCATGAGTTCGTCGCGTCCTCCATGAGCACCCCGAACCACCGCTGGTTGTGGCGCTACACCGCGCGCAAGACCCGTGCCGCGCGAGTTCGTGCCGCGTTACAGGATGTTGATCTTGAGGCGAAGGAGTATCGCCGCATTGACGCGCTATCCGGCGGGGAACAACGCCGTGCCTTACTTGCCCGAGCGATTGCCTCCGGCGCAGATGTCTTCTTCTTCGATGAACCGCTGGCTGGAGTGGATTTGCTGCACCAAGAGCGGCTGGTGGTTGCGATGCAGCAGCTGATCGCCAACGGCGCAACTGTTGTCATCGTCGCCCATGAGCTTGAAGCAATCGCAGGGTTAGTCACGCGCGCTGTTGTGCTCGGAGGCACCGGCGAGTGTTCCGTGCTTTACGACGGCGGGCCGGAAGGCATTCCCGGGTTGCGTAGTCACGAAGACCATCACCTGCACGAGCACACCGGCGATGCCGGCAGATTGTTGGATATCTGATGTTCAACGCAGATTTCATGCAACGTGCGCTCATCGCCGCGATGATCGTCGGCGCCATGGCACCGCTGATCGGAGTGTTCCTCGTCCAACGTCGTCTGGCGCTGCTTGGCGACGGAATGGGGCATATCGCCCTCACCGGCGTCGGCATCTCGTTCCTCACCGGCACCGGCCCGGTGGCCACAGCTTTGGTTGTTGCAGTCGCCGGCGCCGTACTTATCGAAGTCATTCGCACTCGCAGCCGTGCGGCCGGCGACCTCGCTCTCGCTCTACTTTTTTACGGAGGAATCGCCGGCGGTGTGCTGCTCGCATCGCTGGCAGGCGGCCGCGGCTCCACTTCACTTAACGCGTATCTTTTCGGATCTATTTCTACGGTCACGCACACCGACCTCTACATCCTCGGTGGCACCACAGCTGTGTCCGCGTTGGTGATGCTTGTGTTCGCCCCCGAATTTCTTTCCATCAGCATCGACTCAGATAACGCTGTCATCGCTGGAATTCGAGTGCGCGTCATCGGTACATTGCTGGCAGCACTCGCTGCAGTCACAGTGGTGGTGGGGATGCGCGTCGTCGGCCTGCTCTTGGTTAGCGCCATCATGATCGTGCCGGTTGCGGCTGCTCAACAATGGGCCGATTCGTTCCGCACCACAGCGATTGCCGCAGTGGTCATCGGGCTCGCCGCCACTGTCAGCGGTTTGGCCGTGAGTTCTTACACGCCCGTGCCGCCAGGCCCGGCGAGTGTGTTGTTCGCCCTCGGGGTGTTCATCGTTGCCGCGCTCACCCGCACTGCGATGCGAGCTATCCGGCAAAGAGGACGCATCTGATGTCTCCGCTTACGCACCGAACCACGCGCCAGCGCACAGCAATTGCCGCGTTGATGGCATCACTGAGTGATTTCCGCAGTGCACAGAGCATTCACGCTTTACTCATCGAATCGCAGCCACCGATCGGATTGGCCACGGTGTATCGAACGCTGAAGAGCATGGTGGCCGATGGCGCAATCGACACCTTCATCACGGTGGATGGCGAGACCCTTTACCGTCGTTGCTCCAGCGGCCATCATCACCATCTTGTGTGCAAGAAGTGCGGGCGTACAAGCGAGATCCACGCAGATGCAGTGGAGGCTTGGGCTGACAATGTGGCCGGTGAACAGGGCTATACCGATATCGAGCACACCGTCGAGATCGTCGGCATCTGCCGCGATTGCTCGACAGGCAGCTCCGGCCAACCTGCGTAGACGCTGTCGACTTCGCGTTAAGGCGCCCGCTCGTCAACCACGCCCTGGCGCGACAGGGGAAGTCGTATCCTCACCAAAGCGAACAGTCGCGCGCACATCGTTTGCAACGGATTTAGGATGCGCACGTGGAACTACTTAACGTCTTCGGCGAACCGCACGACTCATCGCCGATATTGGTGCACGCCCTCGCATCGTTTATGGATGCAGGCAGCGCGGGGCGCATGGCGTTGAACACCTTGGTGGAGGCATCTGAAGCGCCGGTGATTGCGGAGTTCGACATCGACCTGTTGTTCGATTACCGAAGCCGTCGGCCGCGAGCCACCTTCCTCACCGATCACTACGGTGAGATCGACATGCCTCGGTTGCTCATCAAAGAGGTAACTGATGCGCAGGGCCAGCAGTTCCTCGTGTTGCAGGGCCCAGAGCCTGACTTCGGCTGGCTGGCGATGCGCGATGCGATCGTCCAGATTGTTCACAGGTGGAATATCGAGCTAGTGGTCGGGCTGCAGGGGATTCCCTTCCCCTGCCCACACACCCGGCCGGTGCACATCACTGCGCACGGCACCGATGAATCCTTGCTCGCCGGTCGCCGACCGTGGGTGGGGGATATCGAGATTCCCGGCAGTTTGTCGGGGTTGGTGGAGATCGCACTCGGTAAACAAGATCGCCGCTGCATTGGTCTGGTGGCGCACGTGCCCCATTACCTCACCAATGTCGAGCACCCAGCATCCGCAGTGCGCTTACTTGAGGAGCTCTCCTCGATCACAGGGCTAGCTGTGCCGCTTGATGAGCTGCGGGCGCGGGCGCAGACCACCAATGAGGAAATCACTCGGCACTTCACCGATGATGAGGACAACGCACAGGTGGTGTCCACTCTGGAGCAGCAATACGACGAGCAGTTCGCCACCCGCGAAGACGACGGCAGCGAGCACCCAGTCGACGTTCCGAGCGCGGATGAGATCGCCGCGCAAGTTGAGCAGTTCCTCGCAGACCTCGACAAGTAACCCCGACTACTGTGAGTCGTATGCAGATTCACGGAGCACTTGTTACCGGCGGTGCCAGCGGACTCGGTCTGGCCACCGTCGAATCGTTAATCGCCCGCGGCGCCAAGGTGGCCATCCTCGATTTGCCGGGTGAAAAGTTGGATGCTGTGGTTGCTCGCTTCGGCGATCAAGCGCGAGCTGTCGGAGTGGATGTCACGGACGACTCCGCAGTCAACGTGGAACTGACCGCGGCCTTCGAGTGGCTCGGGCAGCTGGATCTGGCCGTGATGTGCGCAGGAATCGTGCTTGGTGCGCGCGCACTCGATCGTGAAGGAAACGCGCATCCGATGGCGATGTTCCGCAAAGTCATCGACATCAATCTCAACGGCACCTTCCATGTCGCCACAGCTGCAGCAGCGGCGATGTCGCGTAACGAGCCGAATGGCGACGGGCAGCGCGGCGTGCTGGTGATGACGGCATCAGTTGCCGCATTCGATGGCCAGATTGGACAGTCGGCATA
>RFTO01000117.1 GCA_009923375.1 Actinomycetota bacterium
AGACCGAGGAACTCTGACCTTTCGGTCAAGAGTTGACTTACGAGGAGAACTGACATGCCTACCCCAACTAAGGGTCCCCGTCTCGGTGGCAGCCCGGCACACGAGCGTTTGATTCTTTCAAACCTCGCTGCATCACTGTTCGAGCACGGCCGCATCACCACCACCGAGGCGAAGGCCAAGCGCCTGCGTCCAGTGGCTGAGCGCCTGATCACATTCGCCAAGCGTGGCGACTTGCACGCCCGTCGCCGGGTGCTCAAGGTCATCCGCGACAAGGGCATCGTGGCCTTGTTGTTCGATGAGATCGGCCCGAAGTACGTCACCCGTCCCGGTGGCTACACCCGCATCACGAAAGTGGGTCCCCGCAAGGGTGACAACGCGCCGATGGCTGTGATCGAGTTGTGCGAGCCTTTGGCTGAGAATGCCGTGGCTGAGGCCACTGCGGCAGCCAAGCGCGCCGCCAAGGAGAAGGCCGCTAAGGAAGCCGCTGCTGCAGCTGAGGCCGCTAAGGCACCGGCAGCTGCTGAGGTGACTGAGGAAGCCGCTGTCGATGTTGAGGTGGCCGATGAGGCTGCTGCTGAGGTTGCAGCTGATGAGGCTGCTGTCGATGTCGTAGCCGATGAGGCACCCGCAGAGTCCGCGGAAGATTCCGCTGACGAAGCAGACAAGAACGCCTGAGCATCCAGCTTCACAGGTAGCGGTCATGAACGTCGCCGACGGGTTCACTCGTCTGCGCATCGACCTCGCCTACGACGGCACCAACTACTCAGGTTGGGCCAAACAGCTGTCACAAACGACGGTTCAGGGCGAGTTAGAAGCCGCCCTGGCCGTCGTTTTGCGTTTACCAGCACCGCCGCCGACTTTCGTGGCTGGCCGCACTGATGCCGGCGTGCATGCGCGCGCGCAGGTGGTTCACCTCGATGTGCCCACAACTTCTCTGGTGGTGTCGTGGGATCGACTCGCCTTTCAGCTGCGCGGGATTCTTCCAAACGATGTGGTCGTGCGCTCGGTATCCGCTGCGCCGGCAGGTTTCGATGCCCGTTTCAGTGCGTTGTGGCGGGCGTATGAATACACAATCGACGACCGTTGCGCGGGCGCAAATCCTTTGACGCGTACCAGCGTGTTCGAGCACTTCAGACATCTCGATGAGCACCGAATGAACGAGGCCAGTGCGATGCTGCTCGGGGTCCACGACTTCACTGCTTTCTGTAAACCGCGTGAGTGGGCGACCACTGTGCGCACCCTGCAGCAGTTGCAATGGACACGCACTGATGAGGGCTTGCTGCGAGCCCGGGTGCAAGCAGACGCTTTCTGTCACTCGATGGTCCGCTTCCTGGTGGGCGCGCTGATGACAGTGGGGGAAGGCGCCCGACCCATTGGCTGGCCAGCGGGGATGTTGACAACGCGGGTGCGGGAGCAGGGATTTAATCTCGCCGCTGCTCAAGGCTTGGTGTTGGTCGAGGTGCGCTATCCCGAGGATGAGTTGTTGGCGCAGCGGGCAATTCAAACCCGGGCAATGCGTGAGGAGCTCGCCGATGAGGATGGCGTGGATTTCAGCGACATCGACTAACTGTGGCGTCTTGCTAACACGGCAGACGTTGGCGGCTGCCGCCTATCAGTCACAATGCGCACATGGGCCACATTGACGTTTCGCATGTGACTTTCGCCCTGCCCGATGGTCGCGTGCTGCTCGACGATGTCTCCTTTCGTGTTGGCGAGGGAGTCAAAGCTGCCTTGATTGGCGCGAATGGTGCAGGTAAGACGACCTTGTTCAAAATCATCGCCGGCGACTTGGATGGTTATGAAGGCTCGGTGATCCGAACAGGCGGATTAGCGGTAATGCGGCAGTTCATCGGACACATGACTGACGGAAATCTTCGCGATCTGATGATCGCCATCTCCCCAGATCTCATTCGGCTCGCAGCTGCGCAATTGGCTGAGGCCGAGTTGGCGATGATGCAGCGAGATGACGAGCCAGCGCAGATGGCGTATGCGCAAGCGCTGGTCGACTGGGCGCAGGTCGGCGGCTACGAGATCGAGACCATGTGGGATTTCTGCACGATGGCAACCCTCGGCATTCCTTTTGAGCGAGCGCAATGGCGTGAGACTGCAACTCTCTCAGGTGGCGAGCAGAAACGGCTCGTCCTGGAGGCGTTGCTGCGTGGGCCGGAGGAAGTACTGCTCCTCGATGAGCCTGACAACTACCTCGATGTTCCCACCAAGCGGTGGCTTGAAGATGCCATCATCGCCACGAAGAAGAGCGTGCTGTTTATCTCCCACGATCGCGAATTACTCGCTCGCACGGCGCAGACCATCATCACATTGGAGCTCGGCGCTGCTGGCAACAGTGTGTGGATTCACGGTGGCGGCTGGGTGAGTTACGAGCAGACGCGGCGTGATCGATTCCTGCGTTTCGAGGAGTTGCGACGGCGCTGGGATGAAGAGCACGCGAAGTTGCGCAAGCTGATGTTGACCATGCGGGAGAAGGCGAAATACAACGACGGCATGGCTGGTCGTTACCAAGCAGCAAAGTCTCGACTCCAACGTTTCGAGGATGTCGGACCGCCGCAGGACATTCCGCGAGAGCAGAACGTGCAGATGCGGATGGTTGGCGGGCGCACAGGCAAACGCGCTGTTGTGTGCGAGCAGTTGCAGTTAACAAACTTGACTTACCCCTTCGACGCGCAGGTGTGGTTCGGTGAGCGCGTGGCAATCCTGGGAGCAAATGGTTCAGGTAAGTCGCACTTCTTACGCCTCCTGGCCGCCGGTGGCACCGATCCTGAGGCAGAGCACCGACCGATCAGCGATCTGACTATCGCGCCGGTGCGGCATAACGGAGTTGCGAAACTCGGAGCGAGGGTGCGTCCTGGTTGGTTTGCGCAGACGCATGCGCACCCCGAGTTCATCGGACGCACCTTGATTGAAATTCTCGGGCGAGGAGATGAGCACCGCACTGGCATGGATCGTGAGGCCGCTGGTCGGGTGCTCGGTCGCTACGAGTTAAGTCATAGCGCCGAGCAGACATTCGAGACACTCTCCGGCGGGCAGCAAGCCAGATTCCAGATTCTGCTGCTAGAGCTGGCCGGTGCCACCTTGTTACTTCTGGATGAGCCGACGGACAACCTCGATCTGCAATCCGCGCAGGCGCTTGAAGATGGCCTGGCGGCGTATGAAGGAGCGGTGCTCGCGGTCACCCATGACCGCTGGTTCGCCCGCGGATTCGACCGATTCATCGTCTTCGGTGCTGATGGCAGGGTGTACGAGTCGGATGAGCCAGTCTGGGAGACCGCCTCCGTCTCCACGGGATGATCGTTCCCGCTGCGCAGCGTGTAGCGGGCGGGCGACCCCCGAACAGTGCCCGCGCGGAGGGGCTGGGTAGCCTTTCCCCTTGTGCTTGACGGCAATGCCGCTCGAGCGCTGTAAGAATTCCAGCGGCAAGACGCGGGCCCAACGTGGCTCGCAGTAATGAGCAAAGGCAGTCACTGTGCGCACCTACAGTCCGAAGTCTGGCGAGATCACTCGTCAGTGGTACATCATCGACGCGACCGACATCGTGCTCGGTCGTTTGGCGACGCATGTTGCCACTCTGCTGCGCGGTAAGCACAAGGCGACATTCGCCCCGCATATCGACACCGGCGACTTCGTGATTGTCATCAACGCGGAGAAGGTTGCGCTGAGCGGATCCAAGCTCACGACCAAAATCGATTACCGCCACTCGAACTACCCCGGTGGTTTGCGTGCAACGGCCTACGGCGACTTAATCGCCTCAAACCCGCGTCGCGTGATCGAGAAGGCCGTCAAGGGCATGCTCCCTCACAACAAGATCGGTGCGCAGCAGCTCACGAAGCTGAAGGTTTACGCCGGCGACGCACACCCGCACGCAGCACAGAACCCTACTCCTTTCGACATCAGCCAGGTTTCGCAGTAATTCTGCGAGTAAAGAAAAGCAAGAAGGAACCCACGTGAGCGACGCAACGACAGACATCGAAGTGACCGACGAGGTCGCCCCGAGCAGCTACACCACGACCACGCCCGCTGCGAAGACCGCAGTGAGCAAGGCCGGCGCTGTTGCTCCGGCCGCTGCAACCGGTCGCCGCAAGGAGGCTGTTGCGCGAGTGCGCATCGTCCCCGGCACTGGTCGCTGGGTCGTTAACGGTCGCGAGTTGGCCGACTACTTCCCGAACAAGGTCCACCAGCAGTTGGTGAACGACCCGTTCACATCCCTTGACCTTGAGGGCCGCTTCGATGTGTTCGCGCGCATCCACGGCGGCGGAATCAGTGGCCAGGCAGGTGCCCTTCGTTTGGGTATCGCCCGCTCACTCAATGAGATCGACACCGAGGCATACCGCCCGACGTTGAAGAAGGCCGGCTTCCTCACCCGTGACCCGCGTGCCAAGGAGCGTCGTAAGTACGG
>RFTO01000118.1 GCA_009923375.1 Actinomycetota bacterium
AACACCCTCGCTCTCGGTGGCGACGCGGTTTTTGAAAATTATGCCAACATCGAGCGCTCGGCCTCCGAGGATGCTTTGTTGATCATCGAAAGCGCCCGCATCCGCGGCGTCTGCCTGCTCGCTCCTTGGAATCTTTCATGCGTTTCGAACCCGCGCATGGACTACGAGTTGGTGCGCCTCGACTATGATGACTGGAGCGCGCCCGGTGCCAAGCCACTCATCGTCCCGCCGCACTCCAGTGAGTTCGCTTTCTGGAAGCCCGAAGAGAAGGGCTACACTGCTTCGGTGGCTTTCGATCTGATGCAAAAGGCCTTCCGCCCTGTGGCGGTGATCGATGAATCGCGCCGCTCGCAGTATCATGCCGGCGCGAACGTGCTGCGCCACCTTCATGTGGTCAACGACTCCGCGCAGGACCTTACGGGAACCCTGCGCGTGCATCTTGGCGGCAAGTTGGTGCATGAGTCCACCGTTGCTGTGAAGCGCGGATGCGTGGAAAGCGTCGAAGTCTCCTGGACCATTGCCGATGTCTCAACAAACGGCGAACACGGCTATGCGGTGTCACTGGAGTCCCATGCCGGTGGCGACTCATGGGTGAGCCCTTGGTTCCTTGCCAAGCCGTTCGGTTCCAGCCGCTCGCTGCAAGGCATCGCCGTCACGCTCGTCGGAAGCAAAGGTCTGTCGGAAACGTTCGTGAAGCTCGGTGCCTCGGTTCGATGCGCCACCTCGCTGGATGAAGTCGATCCCGACGTTGATCGCATCGTGCTGGTGGCCCCGTTCACCATCAAAGCTGCTGCGGCGTCCCGCTTGCGCGTGCTGCTCGATGCCGGACTGCGCGTCGTGCTGCTGGAGCAAACAGCAAGCATCTTCCCCGGTTCCCCGATGAAGGAACAGTCGGTGGTCAGCGCATGGAAACGCTCGCCGCTGCATCCGGTGTTTGAAGGCATTGGCGGCGGACTGCTGAGTTTCTGGGGTGAAACACCATTTCCAGCGCTTGACGGTGATCACTTTGTCATCCGCAGCGCTTACACCAAATGTGATGCGCGCCATGCGGCATGCCTTGCGGATACGGGTGACGGCGGATTCGGTAATGGTGATCTCGAGGGTCAGGCACTGCTTGAGATCGAGGATGGTGCGGGTCTTCTTCTCGCTTGCCAGTTACTCATCGGTGAGCGATTCGGCGATCTTCCGGTTGCCGAACTCTTGCTCACCAATATGCTCCGGCATGCCGCTTCATGGAGTTCCCGTTCTTCCGTGGAGGTCGAAACCACAAAAGAATTTTCAAAGTCGCTACTCGAAAAGGCAGCGAAGGGCGCCACCATCGTCGTGAGCAATCCCACCGATGCCATGCTGGCCGAGTGGGGCGGGGCGCTTGCTGTCCGGCTCGAAGCACGCGTGGATCCGCATGGAATCTATCAGGCGGTGCGCGCCACCGGGGCGGGCCATCCGCTCGTGCAGGGTGTCTCGCATCACGATCTCTGCGGTATTGAGAAATGGACCTACAGTCCGAGCAAGCTGCCGAACAAAGTGGTTGCCTCGCGCCTGTTGATTCCGGCTGCCCGACTGGATGAGCTTCTCGTCACCGCCCAGCGTTCCGCCCTGCGCGAGCTGTTTGTTTACGAGGGCGGCACCGAGGCGCTGCGCGCCCACACCGCGAGCCGTTTCTGCTACGGCAACGAACTAGCCGAATATGGAGTGATTGCCGGTGTGGTACGACACGGCAAGGGTCGAGTGGTCTTCTCGCTGCTTGACGATACCGCCGAAGCGCCCTCGCGCCTCGTGCGCCACCTGAACGCCATTCGTAGAAACGCGGGGGAAAAACTCGCCGACCGCATCTGGGATGTGCCTGCTGTCGAATCGGAAAAACGCAGCGATGGCTTCCCGACCAGAATTCATCGTTGCCTCGAAACGCACGATGCAGAAAGTCTCTCACGCCTCGTTGCCGCCACCATGCCGCTGCAAGATTTCTTCGGCTCGCGACAGATGCTCACCCAATCGCGTTGGGAAGAAATCGAGATCAAGGATGGTTGGATCACTGCTGAAAATGCAGAGACGGTCATCCTCGCTGGGACGATCCACTCGCCGCGCGCACGCAAGAATGTCGAGACCAGCCTGCTCAATTGCCCTAACCCCGAGGAACAGGTCTTCTGTGATTTCGAGGGGGACGGGACAGTGACCTTCCACCTCAACACCGCATCCATTGCGCAGGCCGATCTCGCCTCCCGCGTGCTCACCATCCCCGACATCGACCTTGAAGCCGGCAACAACCACTACCTCATCGTTTGGAAACCAGGCAAAGCCGGCGCCAAGCTCCGCATGGACTGGCGCAACATCATGCGGACGCCGGAGCGGACGCTGATGTTTTTCTGAGGGCTTGGACGGATTGTATCACCCACTGCTGGCTTTGTAGCGAAGGAGTCCACTTTTCGCCCACGGCTTGCGGTAGGGGCGGAACATTCAACGCAGGGTTGGCGATACGGATATGGAGCATTCGCTCTCGGTCGGTGCGCGCTGCGCAGGCCTTTCATCACAGACTAGAGACAAGCCACTCAGTCCAGCCCCTCGATGTGCGCGAGGTAGGAATGGATTTGCCCGTGGGCCGGTTTGCCAAGGTCGTGGATGTCGTGCTTGGAGATCAGCAGATCGACGGCGGCCCGGGCGATGGTTTGGGCCGGGTAAACAATCCCGGCCCGTAGGGGCGGGGCCGGCGGCAGATCCAGATCGAGTCCGACAAAGAGCGGCGCCGGGTGAAGCGGCTTCAGCCAGGCGGCTACATCCAGCAACGGCGAAAGGACCGCGTCGGGCTGGTGTTTGAGGGCCCATTGGAGCACGGCGTCCCTCTCGTTTCCGTCAAGATGCAGCCACGGGACGCGCTCCCGGGCGGGCCGGGTGGAGGAGTCCCAGAGAACCCCCGGCAACCATCCCTGCGCGGCCATGGCCTGCTCGCGGGGACCGAAGAGAATCAGCCCGGGACGCTGGAAGCCCTTGGCCCGCAGCGTGGAAAGCGCCTCGCGCATGCTCAGATAGCGGCTGTGCACGATCCGGTGGAGAGCCTCCGTGGCTGGCGATTCGCCGATGGCGGCCACCGAAAGTTTGGTCCAGTCCATCTCCGGCGCCGGAGCCTCGCGGGAAAATGGGCCGTAGAGCACCGTCTGGATCCCGCGGGCGAGGAGAATGTCCCGCAGTCGTCCGGCCGCAAGCCCGCCCGGTCCGCAATAAAACGGCTCGATGGCGGTCTCCAAGGCGGCGGTGTGGGCGAGCATCGAGTCCCGCAGGTGGCGCAGGCGGGGCTGGCTGGAGTAGGCCGTTTCGGGGTAACCGCTCACATGCGCCAGAACGAGGCCCGCGTGGCGGTGGTTCGCGCGGAACTTCGAGGCCCAGGCGTCCACCAGCGGGTTGTGCTGGTATTGGCAGCGTTCCACCGCCTCCAGGACTTTGGCGCGGAGCGCCGGGCTCACATGCGGGCCTTTGCGCAGCACCCGGGCTACGGTGGCTTGCGACACCCGCGCCGCGCGGGCCAGTTCTCGTTGCGTGACGTTCATTGGCGGGCGAACTTCGGGCCGTATTTCTCCCAGTTCCAATGCGCTCCCGGCACCTCGATCAGGACCGGGTGCTCGGGCAGCCCGGTTTCGTGCCGGTAAACCAGCCCTGCAATCATCTCCAGGGCCCCAAGGCCAATTTCGAAACACGGCTCGGTGATGCCGTATTGCGTTTGATACAGCGGCTCCTGCGGGTTGATGCCGAGCCCGCAGAAATCCGGGAGGCGGGTCTCGCTCCCGAGACCCTTGAGAGCATCGTGGAGGTGCTGCCTCGAAGACGGAGTGCCGACGATGACCTCGGGACGGTGCCTGGCGCACCACTCCCGAATCCGGCCATGGAACCGCGCCAGATCCTTGGGCAGGTCCGCCACGCGCAGAAGGGGAATCCGCCCGGCGTCTGGAGTCTCCTGCTGCCATGCCAGGAAAGCGGCGATGCGCCCGTGGGAATGGTGTTCCTCGTGGTGAGGCGAACTCATGCACCCGATACGGCGGCAGCCCGCTGCCTGCAAGCGCCGCAGGATCGCCGTGGTGCCGCGGTGCTGCTCGTCATTGATGGTGTGCATCGCCGGACGCGACATCGAGAAGCCGATGGCCGCGAAGCAAAAATGCTCCCACGGCAACTCCACCTGGATGTCGCGGACCAGGAAGTTCCCCGGGGCAATGATCACCCCGGCCACCCCGGCCGCCGTCATCCGCTCGGCCACCTCTTCCCACGCCATCTCCGATCCCGCGCCGTAGAATTCCCAAAGCTTGAACCCGAGCTCCCGCGCCCGTTGGCGCGCTCCCCGGCGCAACTCGCGTAGGTAGGAATTCGCGGAGGTGGAATGCGGCCCCGTCCGCGGCA
>RFTO01000119.1 GCA_009923375.1 Actinomycetota bacterium
GCCACTGAGCCCAGAGACGGTCAACGTCACCGTGTCACCAGTCCTCAGCCCAGTTGTGGGAGCGGCACTCGCCGAATAACCGCTGTCTGCAGTTGCGGGGCTGATCGCAGTCATTACACCCGCGCATAACAGCAACGCGAGCACCAAAGGCTTCTTGGTCATGAGTTGTGGTTCCTCTTCTATTTGTTGGTGAATGTCACCGGGATCAGCACATCTGCTCCGCGGAATTCCGAATTGGTGTGGTCTGCGCGTGTGACAATGGCACAACTCACTCGTCGGCAGTCCTGCTTGCCTATATGTGGACCGACCTTCAATGTGATTCTAAATTTGCCGTCGACACCGAAAGGGATGGCCAAGCCAACACCGTAAGGCGGCGGATTGGACGAGACCCATACGGACGATCCGGTGGCGCCACTCTTATCGACCCCGCCGCCACAAGGTGTTGGCTTGTGCTGCGGCTTGGGCTTCACACACAGCGCGATGTAGATGCCGACAGTCTCGTCGTAACCACGACCGATGATCGTGATCGTCGCACCCTTCGCGGGAATCTTTCGTGCCTGCGACACTTTCAGCAGCTGTCCTTGAGCACCTTTCGTACTCGCCCATGAAGGAGTTGCAACCTTTACTGTCGCCATTGAAGGCACCGAAAATGAGGCGGTCAAGCAAAGCGCGGTTACCAGCACGCCAAAACGTAAACCTCGCTTCATGATGGGAATCTCAGCATGAATTGCGAAGATCCGCACGACAAAGTGTCGGAAAGAGACACCGGCCGTGGGCCTATTTTGCTTTAGCGACACTGCGTCGGAATCTGCGCCAAGGGTGCGTAAGTTGTGAGGGTGTCACGCGGATTCGCAGCAGCAGCCTGCTTGGTGTTGCTGCTTGCAGCCGGTTGTGCTTCCCAAAGTGCCGCTCCGCAATCCACTCATAAACCCAGCAGCGATGGTGCTCGGTCAGCAGTGCCCACTTCGCCACATTTCGCAGCGATCTCCGATAGTCAGCTAGCTGCATGTTCCTTACCGGCTACAACTGCGTCGTCACCGCTCGGCAGTGGCGTTGATCGCGCTGGTCGGGCATTGACTGGCATCAACCGTGAGCGCGTTGTGAGCGTGGCCATGGGCGCTGCGGAAAGTATTGCCGCTCTCGGGTTAGGCGCGCAGCTCGTTGGCCGCGATCTTGCCAGCGGCGGCGCAGATATCGCATCAGTGCCGGTGGTCACTGATGTGCACAGTGTGAATGCCGAGAAGGTGCTAGCAACTCATCCGACCCTGGTGTTAATTGACGACCAGACGACGCCAAAGAGCGCGCTTGATCAAATCGCCGCTGCCGGCGTGCAGATTGCAGTGATTCCAAGTGCGTGGAATGTGGCAGCGGTTGGCACCCGGTTGCGGTCGATTGCCGCTGCACTGGGTCGCCCAGATGCTGCGACCAGCTTGATCAGCCAGTGCCAGCAGACCTTTGATGGTGAACCGATGGGAAAGGTGAAGGTTGCCTTCCTCTACCTGCGCGGTAGTTCGGCGATCTACCTCGTCGGGGGCACGGGATCGGGCGCTGATTCCTTGATCTCAGCTGCGGGGGCAATAGATGCAGGTGCGCAAGCAGGGTTTAAGTCGTTTACGGCCATCACCCCTGAGGCAATGGCAACTCTGAAGCCAGATGTCTTACTGGTGATGACCAAAGGACTCGCCTCTGTGGGCGGTGTCGCCGGCCTCAAGCGGCTTTCCGGAGTAGCGCTGACTCCGGCTGCAAAGGCTGGCCGAGTTGTCGCTGTGGACGACACCTTGTTACTCGCGTTCGGCTCTAAGACGTGGGCATTGGTTGACGCGCTGAGCAAGGCCATCGCAGATGTCTCGCAATAGGCCCTTCGCGCAGCGCGGTTCAGTGGCGATGTCCGGTGGCCGCAGCGCACTCACGACCAGCAAAGTGTTGGTGGTGTTGGGTATCGCGACGGCGCTGATGTCTGTCGTGGCGCTATCCCTGGGAGCGGCACACATTCCGTTGACGGGCGTTATCAAGGCGTTGACCGGAAGCGGCGATCCCTTTACTCGTGAGATCATCATGAATGTCAGGTTGCCGAGAGTGCTCGCCGCTCTCATCGCGGGTGCATCCCTTGGACTCTCCGGTCCTGTGCTGCAAGCGATGTACGCGAACCCCATTGTGGATGCCGGCATCGTGGTGGTTGGACCCGCTGCTGCTGTGGGGGCTGCACTCGCGGCCGCGTTGTGGCCTGGCTCCATCATCTGGGCAGCAGTGATTGCAACTGTTTGCGCGGCAACTTCCGCGTTGGCGTTGAGCGCCGTCCGCGCCACAGGGACGGGCTTCTCGCTTATCGCCGTGGCGGCTGGTTCAGCGGGCATGGCGATCCTTGGCATCTTGGTAAGCATCCCGCACCTGTCGTCTGGACGCTCGGTGTCTTCGTGGGTGTTCGGGTCACTGGCCTTGGCCGATTGGCGTGCGACCGCAGCAATCTTTGTGGGTCTGCTCGTCGGTCTCCTTCAGCTTAAGAATCAAGCCCGAGCCTTGGATATCGCCAGTTTGGGTGCGCCATCGGCGGAGTTGTTAGGTCTGGACATCCGTCGAGCTCGCGGGCGATGGTCAGTGGCAGTTGCATGCCTCATCGGCACTGTGGTCGCCTGCTTTGGGGTGATTGCCTTTGTCGGTCTCGCAGTCCCGCACCTGCTCCGCGCTCTCGGCATTCACCTGCACGCCGCATTGTTGGTCTGCTCGGCTGCTGCGGGGGCACTTCTCTTGCTTGTCGCTGACACGGCTGCAAGGTCAGCAATCGGTGGAGCAGAGGTGCCGGTCGGTTTCTTCGTGACCTTACTCGGCGCACCCGTTCTGATACGTACCTTGGTGAATCGAGCCGCCCGTGGCTGATCACGAAACGGGAGTGCACCTGCTTGCACCGCACCTGCCGTTGGCTCCGATGCGGGCCCTGTCGAATGTGGACATGACGGTAACTGCTGGTTGCCATGCTGTTATCGGCGCAAATGGTGCTGGCAAGTCCACTTTGCTGCGCGCCTTAGCGGCGGTCAGGCTCGACGGAGTCGACTCACTCATATGGGATGGTCGAAACGCCCAAACTATGAGCATCAGTGAGCGCATTTCCGTGCGCGCGGCAGTCCTCGCTGATGACCGACCCGTCTTCGCTCTCAGTTGTGCGGAGTTCGTATCTATTGCAGTGCGGCAAAGTAGTCATCACGACCGGCAGACCATTGCACTGCAGCATCTTGATTCGCTCGGCATCGCATCCCTAGCCGCCCAGGACGTTCGGACGTTATCCGCTGGGGAATGGGCGTGGGCTCGCCTAGCCCAGGCATCGGCATCTGAGCCTTCTGTGCTGATCCTCGATGAGCTTGATGCTGCGGTTGATGCCAGCGCATGCCTGCGTCTTTACGCAAGCGCACGCTCGATTGCAGCAACAGTGATCGCGGTCTCACACGATGTCGGTTCAGTCTCCCAGTGGGCTGATTCTGTGTGGGAGATCATCGATGAGACGGTGGTTCACAAGTAGCTTGCAGGCATCACTGAAGTAGATACAAGCCAGGCGTTATCTCACCAACTCAAACACAAGCTCGTTCCTCATTGCTCCATTCCTGCTGCAGAATCCACGGTTGTCCTCCGATCCACGTGGCGATGTTGGTGCCCGCCGAATCTGTTGGGTAGCGCCACGCGCACTTATCGGCGATCTCCTCACCATGCGCATCTGTCCACGCCTGGCGGTCTTCCAACATGCTGTCGGTGGTGGCTTCCAGAACCTCATGACTTGTCACGTTCACCAGCGCCTGCGCACCGCGCGCGATGCCGCTGCCTGAGTCTGGGGCTGCGCAGCCAGCGGCCCGCCCGATGTTCGGCATGTAGCCCACCGCGATCCAGGTGCCATCCACAGCGCCGGCGGAATGCCACGCACAGTAAGGGGCGTCGCTCGGGTAGTTCGTTGTGAAGACGAGGTAGAGCGCGCCAGGATCTAAGGGGTCGCCGGCAGCGCCCACAACCTTGGCCACTTCGCTGACGATGGTGCTGATTCGGGGTTGCTGAGCTGGCGGTTTACTTCCATCGTCGTAGTAAGACTTCATGAAACGAGCTGAAGCTCGCTCTCCCCGCATGTACTGGTCCGTGTTCGCTAGCAGAGTGGACGAGCCCGGGCTTCCTAGACCCGCGAGGAAGTTGGTGACAGCAGGCTCCACAATGCGCCTTTGAACCGATGTCGCTGCCGCTTTGCCCCACCACACGGCGTAAATACGAGCATCGGCAATAACGGGACCACCGTGATCCACAAGGTTGCTCTGAGGCTTGTTTGCTGCTGCGGCGGATTTCTTAGTCCTCTTGGGTGCCTTGACAATGTGGTGAGCAGTTGCGATGAGGGGA
>RFTO01000120.1 GCA_009923375.1 Actinomycetota bacterium
GGCTTGCGGTGAACATCGCTCCAGGCAGGTTCAACGACCCGGATGCGAAATACAAGCCGTCAGTGGAACACAAGCCGATGATGATGACATCCACTCCGCAACGGGTCACGCCTTCAGCGAACTCCGCGACGATCTGCGCCGCCGACGGACGCATGTCGTGACCCACGACAACTGACGGTCGACCTTCGTGGTCGCCGCTGCCGACGACCTGCACGAATGCGGTGCCCAGGTCGCGGAAGAAGTCCGCATCAAATTGATCGGGGTAGACGCCGCGGACGTCGTAGGCCTTGATAACGGCGGCAATATCTGCGCGATCGCGCACACGCTGGGTCATAGGGCAAGCCTAGCCAGCGGCCAACCCAGCCAGACGCGCTGAAGCCGACTACTCGTCGCCGCGGATGACGCGCAAGTGTCCACGGCGACCGATCGGCTGCTGCGTAAGCACAGGCGACTCTTCAACCTGCGCTGCGGCCTGGCGAACAATGTCCGCTAATGCCTCAAGGTCGGAGTGACTTGGCTGTAACGCCTGCGGGTCCTGCTCCAGACGCACCATCTCCCAGCCTCGCGGCGCAGTGAGTCGGTCACTGTGTGCTGCGCAGAGGTCGTAACAGTGAGGTTCAGCGTAGGTCGCGAGCGGCCCGAGGACCGCAGTGCTCTCGGCGTAGACGTAAGTCAACGTCGCAACGGCTGTGCGTTGGCACCCCGGTCGAGAACAACGACGTGACGGCTTCATGATGTTGGACACGATAGAACTCACCACTGCGGTGGCGCGCATGCCACGCCGCAACACATCTCGCTCAAAGCGCGGCCTGCACTAGGGGCGCTGAGTCAAGGAACTTGCACGACCGCACGCAGCACCACAGAGGAACTGCGCACGCTGGCTGTCACACCTGCGGCATCGCGAGCGTTGCCCGTGACACCACGTGTGGCCACAAACAAGACGTACGCACCGCTGCCATTGTCGGGGCTGGCGTGAATGTAAACATTCGAAGCCGATCGTGTGAGTTGAATGCGCTCGGATCCGCCCGGCGGCACTGCGTACGGAACACGCTGGACTGTTCCATTGGTCGCCACAATCAACACCCCAGAGGCGCCGGCGTTGGGGCCAGCGGCAATCACGGCGACACGTCCGCGAGGGTAAGTGCCGATTGCAAGCGTCTGGTCAGACTTTGACGGCACCACCGCACTTGCTGTGGCTACATCCTGAACTGATTGAGGTCTTTGGATGCTCACTCCACCTGCGTAGCCCGCTACAACGGGCGCAGTTGAGGAGATAAGCAATGCAGACGCATTAACTGACACGTCAGGGATCTTCACCACACGCGCATGTCCGGCGGCGACTGCGAATGCGGGCAAACCAGCTGGTGCGAATTGGCCACTGCGACCCAACGCCAAGATTTTCACTGAAGCTGCACCCTCCGGTGCAGCGAACACCATCGATAACTTTGGCGTGTCTCCCACAAATGGAACGATTGTGCCGTCGGTGGACGTGGCGGTTAACCACTCACTTCCCACGGGGAATCGCCCATATGAGGCCCTCACAAACACACCTGCGTGGATGCGTCCACCTGTAGTCGTCACGTGCACGGCAACTGCTGATCGTCCGGGCACGAGGTTGTTGATACGAATCGATCGCTGGCCTGTCGCAGGCACGACAACTCCCTGGGCCGCAGCCGGTGTCATGATGCCATGGTCGGTGATGAACTCAACGTTGACAACCGTCGCCGTTCGCTCGGGATTCGATAACACCAACACGTCATCGCGACCGAGTGTGCCCGCAGCACCAGCGAACCACCACTGCGTCGTCGTCGGCGCACACGATTGCGATGCGACACCACGGTTAAGCCGGCTGACATCGCGCGTGGTCATCACTGCCTGCGCCGTGTTCACTGCACTTTGGTCAACATGAAGAGAGACAAACTGTGTGCGCGGTGACACTTTGAGGGAGAAGCGCTGCTCGCCGCTGACCTTCCACAAACTGGGACGCGGGAAGCCCGCAATTTGAATCGCATTCTTCCCAGCTCCTTGCGCGACCACCGTCAACTCGGCAGCGCGTGCGTGCGGCGCGACCTCGCATACGAGAGTCACAGTGCTTACGGTCGTCTTTCGCGCCTTGACACTTGGATCCACAAAAGTCCACGTTGGGATGAAGGCGATGGCAGCCATTGCAGATGCGGCGGACAACGCGGTGACCAGGCGGAACACTCGCATCTTGCTGCTGCTCATGCGTCACCATCCTGCGAATCGTCAGCAACAACTGTTGACCTGCGGGCAGGCAGCGCCATTACCAAAGCGACCAGCCAGACAAGCACTTGCGCGGTCATCCACCAGCGGCGTTGTACGTCATCTCTCCACACTTGCGCGCTTGTTTGGACGTTGTTGCGGACATCGATCGCCGCAGTTCCATCGGAGGTCACGCGAACCGGCACCAACTGCCCGTCGAGTTTGGCGCGCCAGTGGCCAGCGACGTCTGCGATGTACACCTTGCCGACCCGTAAGAGCGGCCTCTCGGCATTTCCGCGAGCATCCATTGAGCCAGGCCCCCGGCCAACAACGAATGCCTCAAGAGGCAACGTGCGGGAGGCGCCCGTGCGGGCGTAACTCGCGCGCCCTGAGAACCCCGACACCTTCCACACCCAGTTGTGCTGTTGCAGTCCAGCAGTCGTCATCGGACGCAATCCCGGTGTGGCCGCGACCGCTGTCGCAATGTCAGCCGCGCCGGTGCCAGCATCGGGAAGGACGACGTACTTGATGCCAGCGCTGGCAAGGGTTTCGGCTGCTTTCACACGGGCTCCGGAGTATGGCTCCCCAACTGAGACGAGTGTTGCCGTCGCCCACGCAAGCTGATCGTCCGGCATCGAGGTACGCAAGATGTCGGCGTCCCCAAGTGCGGCGCTCGCCGCCGAGGCGATGAAGAACTCAACTGGGTTTGGATCATCAGCAGACAGCACGAGCGCACGCGGACGTTGTACACGCGAGAGATCAATGGCGACGAACTCCGGGACGCTCATCGTTCGGCCGCGGACCACCTCGTTATGGCTAACTGTCAGGAACCCGCCGATTGCCATAACGAATGAGACTGCAACGGCAACGACGCCGACCGCTGCACTGATGTGCACCAATCCGACCTCCGAATGGCGAATCTCATCCAGAAGACCATCGCAGGCAAGGGCGACGATGACACCTAGCGCAACGGCGAGAAGAACCACGGAGGATTGTGCTGATGGGTGCACGACATCGCGCACACCTGTCACCACGAGGGTGACATGGGAGTATGCAATCCACATGAGAATCGGCACGAGAGCCATCCCCCACACGGCACCCACACGAACGCGAACTGCGGGGCGTGCCAGAGCGAGAAGTGCGGCAGCGAAAACCCCGACGCTCCACCACTGCGCACCGTGACTGCTTAACCCAAGAAATGCCCATGGACTGGAGGCAACACTTGAATCGGCGATACCAGCGTCGAGCAGGGCAGCCCACGGGCGACTCAGGAAAGCCAGTGGCCACGGCATGACCAGCGCGAGACTGCCCCCGCATACGGTGAGCCACCGAACCCACAGATCACGCCGGATTCCTGCGCCAGTGAAGACGATGGCTCCGGCAAGTAGCGCGAGGATCTGCAGCCACGCGGTGACACTCAAACTGATAACCGCAGCCAGGCACATCGCTACGCCGAAGGTGGCCGACCATGACGCACTGCGAACGGCCCGCAGCGCGAGTCGAATGACCACTGGCAGTAATAGCGCGATGATTAACGTCGCGATGTCGCCATGTTGCAAAGCGGTGGTGAACACCGGCGAAAATGCAATGATGACAGCAGTCGTCGCCGACACCCAAGCGGAGCGAATGAACAACCGCAGTGCCAAGGCGGTGGACAGCACCATCAGCGGCACGAAGAAAACCAGCAGGAATGCCAGGAAACCAGACACATGCCCGAAGAAGGGGATGCTAAAGATTCCCACAATGAGCATCCACGATGGCGACCCGGTGGACACGCCGCGCCCGATGTCATGCCAACTGCTGCTGTAGGACTGCATGAGAGCCCAACCGTTAGTGCCTGCGTCTGCCAAACGCCCACCGGTTACCGGTTGGCTAGAGAAGAGCAAGCCCCACCCGTGCATGAGAGCTAAGAGGAAAAGTGATGACGTCAGCAGAGTGAGTGGACGGTGCAGAACGCGTTGCCACACGAGTTTCGCTTGACTTGAAACGACGTCACTTTCCTGTTCG
>RFTO01000013.1 GCA_009923375.1 Actinomycetota bacterium
TGCATTGGATCGGATCGAGGTGATGACCGACTCCAAGTCGGCCATGTAACGCCCGTTCACGCGGGTGATGACATCGCCGACGCGCATGCCAGCGGCCGCAGCTGGACCACCAGCCGCGATCGTTCGGATACGCGCACCGCGACCGGAGTAGGTGGAGTCGAGCGTGACTCCGATCACGGGATAGGAGGAATGGCCGGTTCGAATGATTTCATCGGCTACACGCCTGGCTTGGCCGATGGGGATCGAGAATCCCACGCCGATATTGCCTGTCTGTCCGCCACTGCCCTGGCCGAGCGTTGCAATCGCACTGTTCACGCCAACCATTCGCCCCGATGAATCCACCAGCGGGCCACCAGAGTTACCAGGGTTGATGGCCGCATCGGTTTGAATAGCGGAAATGAACGATTCCTCAGTGGCCACACCGCTCGGATTGGTGGTCACGGGACGGTGCAACGCGCTGACGATGCCGCTGGTCACAGTGCCCGTCAAGCCCAGCGGGGAGCCAACGGCCACCACTGGATCTCCAACAACGACGGAATCGGAGTTGCCGAATGGAATCACCGGTAGGCGGCCGCGGTTGATTTTCAGCACCGCCAAGTCATAAGACGGATCGCGCCCCACCAGCGTGGCATCGACTTGGGTGCCATCTTGGAAAAGCACCGCAATAGTTCCACCACTTTGTGCGACATCGAGAATCACATGGTTGTTTGTCAACACGAACGAAGTTTTGGCACCAGACTTGATGATCTCGCCAGAGCCTGTTCCACCTCCCGTTGGGCTCGTGGTGATGACCGACACCACAGTTGGCAAGACCGCTGCAGCGATGCGGGCGATGGTTCCCAGACTGTGCGATGACGAAGACGGCAGTTGCTGAAACGAGTCAGATTGATCAACAGTGGCGACCACTCCGGATCCGTTGTCTGTGGTTGATACCTGAGCGCCCACCACACCACCAAGCACACCTGCAATCAATGCAACCAGTGCGAGGGGAAGGACTCGCTGGCTCATGCGTGGCTTACTCAGGTCTGCCGGTGCACCAGCGATCTGTGTTGGTGTGGCATAACTTGCCGCGGGTGTGGCGTAAGCAAATGTGCCGCCGTAGGTTGACGACACAGCAGCGGGCATTTCCATCGGCATTCGCACCTCCAGCGCTGGAGGTGACTCAGAAAATACATCGGCTGCCTTTGTGGCATCTACATCCGACTTTGATACAGCGGCAGCTACATCGTCCACCTCAGTGGTGTGCACATCCTGCTGCGTCGCAGTTACATCGTCCACCTCAGTGGTGTGTACATCCGACTCCGATGCAGCGGCGGCTTCAGCCTCCGCGCCAGGGATATCAATTACGTGGTTGACGAGCTCGGGGTTGTCGTGGTTTTCCGACATCACAGTCCTCCTGGTCTGGCCCGATGAGCCGACTCGTTGCATCCCTCGTACGTGTCACCAACTCGGCAACCCCGACAGCGAGCGCAATGATGCCTGTCTCGGGCGATTCCTGCTTGCGCGAATTGTGCCCTTCAATCCTGAGAGGCGCATGAAGACCTCGGGATTCCCTCAAGCTCCTTGGCTGCGTACGCTGCGGTGTCATGTCATCAGCAATGGGTTCAAGTGCCGGCAGTTCCTCGGCGCACGAGTGGGCTGCCCACTGGATGCCTGAAGACGACATCCTGCGTCGTGCTCGAGCGAAAGCCGAAGAGCTTGGCTGCCAGCCGGTTGACTCCCTCGTGGGCGCCACCTTAAGAGGCCTGGCGGCATCCGTCCGAGCAACAGCTGTCATCGAAGTCGGCACCGGCACCGGGGTGTCTGGCACGTGGCTGCTTCGCGGCATGGCCGCCCATGGAGTGCTCACCACTGTTGACTACGAAGCCGAGCACCAAAGAGTTGCGCGTGGCACGTTCACCGAGGCTGCAGTCCCGCCACAGCGCACCCGGGTCATCAACGGTCGGGCCGCCGATGTGCTCACTCGGATGACCCCTGCGGGTTACGACATCGCGTTCATCGATGCTGATCCCCTTGATTACGCCCAAGTGGTGCCACTTGCCCGAGGGTTAGTGCGGCCCGGCGGTTTACTCATCATCGACGACGCGCTCGCTGGTGGCAATGTTGCCGACCCAGCGCGACGCGACCCAGAGACAATTGCAATTCGGGACATGATGTCGACACTTCGCGACGACGCAGATCTGGTTGCCACGGTGTTGCCTATCGGAGCAGGTTTGCTGGTTGCCGTTGTGGGAGCCTTCGCCGACAATCAATCGGAATAACAGGCAGCGCGGAGTTTTCCAGAATTACTTCAAAGATGAAGTCGCCTACCAACAGCGGTTGTCCCGCTGGGTGCTTGCGACAGGGTGTCAGACCTTCGGAGCGACGACTGCGTTAAGTGCAGCACCAAGCTCGGTAGCCTCTGCGGCATTGAGTTGGACGACCAGTCGTCCGCCACCCTCGATCGGGACGCGCATGATGATGTGCCGACCCTCTTTGACAGCCTCCATAGGGCCATCACCGGTGCGAGGCTTCATTGCGGCCATCGGGCATCCTCCTACTGCAGGTGTTCTTTTCATACCACTGCCGAACCACGATTGAGCCTGCAGTGGTGCAATTATCGCGGAAAGCGGCACCACCGCTGAACGCGGGTACCCTGCAGCGCCTGCCTGTGGCCGTGCTAGGCAACACGCAGGACGATGAACCGGCGCACTAAGTCGGGGTGTGACACTCACGGTCTTCCACGACTCCATCGGGTTCGCAATGCTCCAGCCCTGCGACAAATGGAATTACTCGCAGGTACGCACCCAGGCGGCGAACTTGTCCAGCGACTTGCGCACTCCGATGATGAATACCCGCTCCCCGAGTGCCCAGCCGAGCCGGCCAACCCAACCCCACGGCAGCTCGAGGGTCTCCTGCCAGGTGAACGTGCTGCCGCCACCTTGTCGAGGCTTAACACTCATCGTGCCCGTGCCCCGCACCAATGTGCCGGTGTGTAGCACCGTGCAGGAATGGGGTGGCTGCCAATCTGTGATTGTCATCGGATCCAGAAATCCGAGTTTGCCGATGCCCGAGAACGCCGCAATCTGCGATCCGGTGCTGGCGCCGTCACCCTTCGTCACCCACACGCGGGTGCCGAGCATCCACTCGCCTTGTGAGGGCCAGTTGACTAGCGCTGCCCATACCTTGTCCGCATCAGCGTCGATATCAACGGAAAGCTCCACGCAGACTTCACCGCGCACGCTGTCGATATTTTTCGGCGGTGAAGCACCAAAGTCATCAGAGTGCGAATCTCGATTAACTTGCTCGGGCTGGTCGCTGTTCGGCATGCAATCCTCTTGTGAACGTAGTTGGTGGACCAACGCGGCTATGACCGCATCGACCTCGTCCATGCGGTAACCACGAGGAGCCACCTCGAATCGCACGCGCCCCAGTGACCCGGCGGTGATATCCCCATTCTCATCGAAGACGGCAATCGGCGCCCGATCTTCATCCTGTTGGCGAGCTGGCCCGAGTCGAAGACGTCCGACTGCCACGAGCAAGGCAACCGCCATCACAGCCGCTGCGGTAAACACCAGAGCGATGGTTGAGATCATGATTGATCTTCACCTGAGTGTCCGTGCAGTCGACCATCGTGATGACGGGCCGCGCGTTGCCCATCGGCGGCCTTGATAATCGCAATTGCTTCGTCAACATCGTCCACGAGGTGAAAGAGCTCGAGGTCGCCAGCGCCCATATTCGCATTGGCTACCACCGTTTCACGCAGCCAACCGATCAACGGCTGCCAATAAGCCGAGTTGAAAAGGATTACCGGGAATTGGGTCACCTTGCGCGTCTGCACCAAGGTAAGGGCTTCGAACATTTCATCCAACGTGCCGTAGCCCCCGGGGAACACAACGAAACCCTGCGCGTATTTCAAGAACATCGTTTTGCGTGCGAAGAAATAGCGGAAGTTAATCTCGATATCGCAGTAACTGTTGATCGATTGCTCAAATGGCAACTCGATACCGAGTCCGACGGATACTCCACTGGCCTCGAAGGCGCCTTTATTCGCCGCTTCCATGATTCCGGGACCGCCGCCGGTGATTACTGCGAAGCCAGCTTCTGCCAGCGCTGCGCCTAGGGCGGTGGCGGCGGCGTACATCGGATCTCGACTGCTCGTGCGGGCGCTGCCGAAGACCGAGATCGCCGGGCCAAGTTCGGCGAGTGCGCCGAACCCTTCGATGAACTCCGATTGGATGCGCAGCACCCGCCAAGGATCGGTGTGCACCCAATCTGTCGACCCGCGGCTGTCAAGGAGTCGCTGATCGGTGGTGGAGGTCTCCACTGCACCCCGCCTGAGGGTGACTGGGCCTTTTAGCCGTGCCGAACTAGCCGTAGCTGACTTAGCTTCGCCAGCAAGTGATGTGCCGTCCGCGTCATTCATGTGCGCAACGGTACGCATAACGGTCGCCTATGGCTTTAGATGTTGCATGTTCGGGCATTTGGCCTCACGTCAGCCAGGTGCGACCCCCGCCGGGGAATGTGTGACAAGGCTGCTAGGATTTATTTGACTGTTCAACTAACTTTGATGGACTCAAGCGTCATGGCCAGCCAGCGACTTACTGTGCTGCCGGCCACGCCACATCCATCACGCGTTATGCCACCACCACTGAAGGAGAAAGAAACCATGTCGAACTTCGCGGATTACGCCGGCACCTGGGCTATCGACACAGCCCACAGCAACATCGGGTTCATCGCCCGCCACGCCATGATCACCAAGGTCCGTGGCAACTTCGAAACCTTCGAAGGCACCTTCACCATCGACGACCAGACCCCTGCAAACTCATCCATCAACTTCAGCGCCGAGCTCGCCAGCGTC
Organism: Actinomycetota bacterium; assembly: GCA_009923375.1. Lineage (GTDB taxonomy): Bacteria > Actinomycetota > Actinomycetes > S36-B12 > UBA5976 > RFTO01. Next base: position 4,841 of record RFTO01000013.1, read on the forward strand.
AACACTGGCGTTGCCGACCGCGATGGCCACCTGCGTAGCGCCGACTTCTTCGATGTCGAGAACAACAAGCAGATGACATTCACCAGCACCGACCTGACTGTGACCGGCGCTGCCGCCACTCTCTCCGGCAACCTGATGATCAAGGGAACTACCCTGCCGGTGACCATCGACGTTGAGCTCAACGGCGTCACCACGGACCCCTTTGGCAACGTCCGCGCCGGCTTCGAAGGCACCACCGCTATCAGCCGCAAGGACTTCGGTCTGATCTGGAACGCGCCACTTGAGGCTGGCGGCTGGCTTGTCAGCGACGACATCAAGGTCGTCTTGGACATCTCGGCAATCAAGCAAGCCTGATCTATCGCCGGCGGACTTCTCGCCGGTTGACAGTGAGCCCGCGCACCCGCTTACCGGGGCGTGGGCTCACTGCTTTCCACGCATCAATTGCTGGACAGCTATTCGGCCACTCTCTCTCGGCCACTCTCTCTCGGTCAAGACCTTCTCGACAATCTCTCCTGGCCAACAGTTATCAGACAAAAACGATCATGCCGTTGAGCACCGAGCGATCAGTTACTCGGTGGCGATAAGCCACTGCGCGAGTACATCCACACATGTGTGTAGTTGTTGCACTGGCACAAACTCTCCAGCGGAGTGCGCAAGGGAGGGATCACCCGGGCCGAAGTTGATTGCTGGCACGCCCATCGCCGCGAATCTCGCAACATCCGTCCAGCCGAGTTTGGGTGCAATCGGCGCAGAACTGCGGCGCTTGAAAAGCTCGACGAAATCAGCGATTGCTGGCGCATCCATATACGGCAGGGCGCCGACGGCGCAGTCGACCACCGTCACCTCGAAGCCGTCGAACACCTCGCGAACATGTGCAGTCGCTGCGGCTTCATCCCTGTCTGGGGCAAACCTGTAATTCACAGTGACAGTGCACCCATCAGGAACCACGTTGCCGGCGACACCGCCCTTGATGCCCACCGCCTGCAGTCCTTCATGGAAATGCAATCCTTGTACGACTGGCTCGCGGGGGATGTAGTCCACTAGCCGCTGCAGAATCGGCGCGGCGGCATGAATGGCGTTGACACCCTTCCATGCTCGCGCTGTGTGTGCGCGGACGCCGGTGGTGGTCACTCGAACCCTCAACGTGCCTTGACAACCTGCCTCGATTCCCGCATTACTTGGCTCGGCGAGCACCGCCATATCCGCTTTGAGAAGATCGGGGCGTTCACGTTGCAAGATGCCAAGGCCGTTGTGCACCCCGGAGACTTCCTCACATTCATAGAACACCGCGGTGACGTCGTGGATGCTGCCACCAGCGATGTTCATTGAGTGCAGAGTCGACAGCAGAGCAGCCACCCCGCCTTTCATGTCACAGGAACCGATTCCGAATATGGCCGGCTGTCCCGTGTCGTCCACTCCGTCACGCGCACCTTCATTTCCGTTCGGCGGCACGGTGTCTAGGTGACCAGCGAGCATCACTCGACAAGCTCGGTCTTGGTGTGTTCGGGCGACAACGTTGTTGCTGACACGCTCAACGGTGAACAGCGGCAATGCGCGCAGCGCCGACTCAACGGCGTCGGCGATCTCGGCCTCATGGTGGGACACACTTACGATATTCACCAAGTCACGCACGATGTCCTCGATCGGTTGCGTGATATCCAATGCCATGTCGCTACGGTAGCCGCCGTGAGCTCAGCATCTGCCAACCCCGTTCCCGTGTCCGGCCCTGCTAGCGGCATTGGCTTGGCCACCTACGCCGATGACATGCTGCTCGACGTCTGGTATCCCGCTCCTGCATTGACTGCCGAACCATCGGCTGTGGCAGGAATCGAACGCGCGGTGGATGTGGATGATTTACGTGGAGTGCGCGTGGAAGTCATCCTCACCAGCATCACCGACTTGCAGGCAGATCCCGTGGATGCCGCTGATGTGTATCTGCGCCTGCACTTACTTTCACACCGTTTGGTGCAGCCGCGCACGATCAATCTCACCGGCGTTTTCGGATTGCTGGCGAATGTCGCATGGACCTCACTTGGCCCGGTGGCCGTCACCGACATCACTGCAGTCCAGTTGCGAGCCCGCGGCAAGGGAATCTCCATGCAGATCTTCGGCGTGGACAAGTTTCCGCGGATGGTTGATTACGTCGTGCCGACGGGTGTGCGCATTGCAGATGCCGACCGAGTGCGCCTCGGCGCTCATCTTGCCGCCGGCACCACCGTCATGCATGAAGGGTTCGTGAACTTCAACGCTGGCACTCTCGGCACTTCGATGGTGGAGGGGCGAATCAGTGCCGGCGTCATCGTTGGCGATGGCAGCGACGTTGGCGGTGGTGCATCAATTATGGGCACTCTCTCTGGCGGCGGACAAGAAGTAATCAGCATCGGCCAGAGATGTTTGCTCGGTGCTAACAGTGGAATTGGAATCAGCCTGGGTGACGACTGCGTGGTGGAAGCTGGTGTTTACATCACTGCAGGTTCCAAGGTCACCTTGAAGGACGGCACTGTTGTGAAGGCCCGCGAGGTATCCGGCGGCAGCGGAATGCTGCTGCGTAGAAACTCCGTGACTGGCACTCTGGAAGCCATCACACGGACAGATTCATGGACGGGCCTGAGCGCCGACCTTCACGCCAACGACTAACCCCGCAGAGCCACCGCGCAGCCGGCTGTTAACAAAGACTCAACAATGACTCAACGAGAGTCGATGCGAGCGTAATCGCGGGCGTCGGCGCCGATGTAGACCTGGCGCGGGCGACCAATCTTTGTGCCCGGGTCGCTGATCATCTCGCGCCACTGGGCGATCCAACCGGGCAGGCGACCCATCGCAAACAGCACCGTGAACATTCGCTCAGGGAAGCCCATCGCGCGATAGATCAAGCCGGTGTAGAAGTCCACATTCGGGTAAAGCTGGCGCTCGACGAAGTAATCATCGGACAACGCGGCTTCCTCAAGCTGCAAGGCGATGTCCAGCAGCGGGTCGTTGCCGCCAACCAAAGTGAGCACATCTTGGGCGGCCTTCTTGATCACCGCAGCGCGCGGGTCGTAGTTCTTGTACACGCGGTGGCCGAAGCCCATCAGGCGGATGCCTGCTTCCTTGCGCTTTACTCGCTCGACAAAGGAGGCGACGTCTCCGCCAGATGCCAAAATCTCTTTGAGCATCTCCAAGACCGCTTGATTGGCACCACCATGTAGCGGACCGAAGAGTGCGTTGATTCCGGCAGACACCGATGCGAACATATTCGCATGCGACGAGCCGACCAATCGCACGGTCGAGGTGGAGCAGTTCTGCTCATGGTCGGCATGCAAGATCAACAGCATGTCGAGGGCTTTGACTAGAACCGGGTCCGGCACATACTCCTCGGCGGGGACACCGAAGGTCATGTAAAGGAAGTTCTCCACCAGCGAGTGTTGGTTGTCGGGGTAGAGCATCGGCTGGCCGACGGACTTCTTGTAGGCGTAAGCCGCGATGGTCGGCAGCTTGGCGAGCAAGCGGATAGTGGACATCTCCACTTGCTCGGCGTCGAACGGGTCAAGTGAATCTTGGTAAAACGTCGACAACGCACTCACTGCACTGGACAGCACAGGCATCGGGTGCGCATCGCGCGGGAATCCTTCGAAGAATCGCTTGAGATCTTCGTGCAGCATTGTGTGGCGCTTGATTCGATCTTCGAAATTGGCCAGTTCAATTCCTGTGGGCAAAGCTCCATAAATCAGCAGGTAACTCGTCTCGAGGAAGGTGCTCTGCGCAGCCAATTGCTCAATCGGGTAACCGCGATAGCGCAGGATGCCAGCATCGCCGTCGATGTACGTGATGGCTGAAGTGCACGATGCGGTGTTCATAAACCCGTTGTCGAGTGCCACCTTGCCGGTGGCTTTCATCAGGCCGGAAACATCCAACCCGGATTCACCCACGGTCGACGGCACGGTGGCGAGGTCCAGTGACCCACCTAGGTAATTCAGCGATACATCCGACATTCCAACAAGCCTCCTGGCTCAAACCGTCACGCTAAGGCTAGCCCTGCGTTGGCTTGACCATGACATCGCATCAGGCGAAGGATTGCAGTCGATTCGCAGCATCTTCGATGCCGGCGTCCGTGGCGGTTAACGCCAGGCGAACATGGCGGTTGCCAGCTGCGCCGTAGAAGGTGCCCGGCGCCACCAAGATTCCGAGCTCCGCCAACGCGGCGGTGGTCTCCCACGCATCACGATCACAGGTGGCCCAGATGAACAGCGAACCAGCCGATGGGTTGAAGGTGAAGCCAGCTTCTGCCAGAGATTGGCTCAACACCTGACGCCGGCGGCCGTAAACGTCCTTCTGTGCACTTGCGTGCTCGCGGTCCTGGTACGCAATCGTCGCAGCTGCTAGCACTGGTGCAGGGACGAGGTGCCCGAGCTGTTTGCGCACATTCAGCAACTCCGAAACCAATGCGGAGTCACCGGTGATCGTGGCGACTCGATAGCCGGCCAGATTTGATCGTTTGGACAATGAATGCAAGGCGAGCAGCCCAGTGTGGTCGCCATTGCTCACCGAGTCGGCCAAGACACTGGTTGCCGGTGTGCCCCAGGTCAGCTCGATGTAGCACTCATCGCTGGCAACGATCGCGCCGCGCTCACGTGCAGCATCGACAACACGCTTCATCTGCGTCGCAGGGCGGACAGCTCCGGTCGGGTTGCTCGGGCTGTTCAACCACACCATCGCGATATTCCCGGCGGGCCACTCATCGGGGTCGTCGGCGCGAACGAAAGTGCAGCCGGCTGTGAGCGCGCCGACTTCATACGTCGGATACGCCAAGGTGGGTGCGATGACAGTGTGACCTGCGCCAAAGCCGAGCATGAAAGGCAACCATCCCACTGCTTCCTTTGAGCCGATGGTCGGCAGCACAGCATCGGATGAGTAATCGCGCACACCCAGCGCATCGGACATCCACGCAGACACAGCGCTACGGAAAGCAGGCGTGCCGTGGGTTAAGGGATAACTCGGGGCGTCAGCCGCTGTTGCAAGGGCGGCTTGCACATCGCCGGCAACCGAATCCACCGGCGATCCCATGGACAGATCGATCATGCCAGCGGGGTGTGCGGCGGCCCGGGATTTATGTGGAGCCAGGAGATCCCAAGGGAAATCAGGTAACGCCGCCGCGATATCGCGACGCGGCGCCCCGGGCATAAGTCAGTCGGCCTTCGGCTCGACACCGGCCACGATGGCAGCGTCCTTGCCAATCGGGCCGAGCTTCGCAGCCCCGCCTGGTGAGCCGACCCCGTCGAAGAATTGAGCGTTGGCGGCGGTGTAGTCCTGCCACTGCGCCGGCACATCATCTTCGTAATAGATCGCCTCAACAGGACAGACCGGCTCGCATGAGCCGCAGTCAATGCACTCATCGGGCTGGATGTAGAGCATCCGATCGCCTTCGTAAATGCAGTCGACGGGGCATTCCTCAATGCAGGACTTGTCCTTGACATCGATACACGGCAGCGCGATCACGTAAGTCACAGGAGCATTATCGCGAACTCGCTGCATCGGCGCGCGGTGGCACGGCGGTCGCACTACGCTGAATGTGATGTTGCGCCTCTACGACACCGCTGCTCGCGCGGTCATGCCGATTGAGCCGGCGGAATCTGGCCACCTACGGATTTATGCCTGCGGCCCGACGGTCTACCGCGATGCCCATGTGGGCAACATGCGCACCTTCCTCCTGCCGGACCTAATCGCGCGGACTGCTCACGCTCGCGGACTGCGGGTCACCATCACCCAGAACATCACCGATGTCGGGCACATGCTTGACGACACCGGGCTGGGGTCATCCGGCGCGGTGGATGAGGGGCAACAAGGCGAGGATCGGATGCTCGCCGCCGCAGATTCCGCTGGCGGCAGCGCTTTGGCGATCGCCCGAGAGTTTGAGGCTCGCTTCGTGGCCGACTGCGAGCGCCTCGGTATTGGCGCACCCAAGCACCTGCCGAGGGCATCGGAGTGCATCCCCCTGATGATCGCACTGATCGGCACTCTCATCGAGAAGGGGCACGCCTACATCGGCGGTGACGGAAGCGTTTATTTCGACGCCACCTCCGTGTCTGATTACGGCGCTATCAGTGGCAACCGGCTCGATGCACTGAAACCGGGCCATCGGTTCGAGGGCGGGGTGGACCCGAATAAGCGATTCCACGCCGATTGGGCGCTGTGGAAGCGCGCACCGCACTCCCGCACTCAGCTTGTATGGGACACCCCGTGGGGAATCGGTTTCCCTGGCTGGCACATCGAATGCACCGCAATGTTGCTGGAGTTCCTCGGAGAGTCAGTGGACATCCACACCGGCGGCATCGATCTGCGCTTCCCACACCATGAGGATGAGCGGGCACAGACCAACGCCGCTGTTGGACAAGACGTCGTTCGCCACTGGGTGCATGGCGAGCACCTGTTGTTCGAGGGTCGGAAGATGAGCAAGTCAGCCGGCAATGTGGTGTTGGTCGAGGATCTGGTGACACGCGGGATCGACCCGCGCGCTCTGCGCCTGGCATTCCTGCAAACTCATTACCGCACGCAGGTGGATCTCAGTTGGGCTGCAGTTGAGGCGGCCGCGAAGCTCTTGCGTAAATGGCGACAGACAGTTGCCATCGCGACGTGGCAGCCATCGCACGTCGATCAGCGGATGGTGAATCAGGTGCTCGAAATGTTCGAGGACGATCTCACCACGGCTTCGGCCATCGTCGTCTTGCGACAATTCGAGAAGGATGAATCGATTGACATTTCCGTGAAGGCAGCAACATTGGCAGTCTGTGATGAGTTACTCGGCCTGGATCTCACGATGAGTCAGCCCGCAACACTCCTTCACACAGCGGATGTGGTGCCTGATGACGTGGCGGCGCTGCTTGCCCAGCGCTCTCTTGCTCGTGATTCGCGCGACTGGGCGCAGTCCGATGTCATCCGCGACGAGTTGGCCACATTGGGTTGGACCGTCACCGACGAGGCCGGCGGTCAGTCGTTGCGGCGTTCGCGCAACTGACGTAAAGATGCGAATGTTTCTTTCGACGGCCACGCAAGTGCGACAACACTAAGGAGCACCCCGCTGACTTGGTAGGCGTAACCAAAGGCGTCGCCAGCGATGATCACATCCGTCCGAGATGCCGAGATCAGCAACGAGACAGACGACCACGCCATCACAAAAACCCCAGCATGAGTCGCACTCCACATGTTCCGCAAGCGCCACGTCCACAGCGCGATAACCAGAACTGCGACGACCAGGCCATAGGGAATCCGCATCAGCGACGAGCCAAAGGTGAACCACCATTCCTGTCGGTGGGCTAAGGCTCCGACGATCGCCAGTACAGCACCTGCCGCTGCCGCACCGAGCAGTCGCCTTAAGAAAAACGGCGAAATCATTGGACCCCGGCGAACACATCAACCTCGAAGCCATCCGCGTCGCGCTCACCCGCGGTTTCACCATGCACGCATGTCAGATATTCGACACCACGTAATGCGGCGCCGACTCCATCGCTGAGGGCGTACCAACAACCATCAGCACTGACACTTATTTGAGTCGCATGCGCAAGCATCGCCTCGCGTTTGGCATCGATGTAGGTACTTGCATCAACAGCCGTGGTGATGCTCGCATCGTCTGTCGCCCAATCCATGTTCGCTGATGCTGCCTTGAACGGCACCGCGGAGCTGTGGGTCTCCGCCAGTTCCGCCAGTTCCACCAAGGCAGCGCGGTCAGCCTCCTCCACACGTCGGCGACGGGCGCAGGCATAAACCTTGGACACGGTCCAGCCGGCCTGCGCAGCGGCAGCGACTGCTGCATGCGTGATGTCGTGAGCCTTTATATGGTCGGGATGGCCATAACCGCCGAGGCTGTCGTAGGTGATCACCACCTGCGGCTGCACCTCGCAGATGATGCGGGCGAGCTCACCCGCCGTCGCGTCCAGCGGCGCATGCATGAAGGCACTCGGATGATCGTTCGGCGCGGTGCCCGCCATTCCGCTGTCGCGCCAACGGCCAGCGCCACCGAGGATCCGCACATCCTGCACCCCAACTGCGGTCATCGCCTGCCGTAATTCCCCGAGGCGGTAAACACCGAGTCCGCCATCGCGGTCGGATGCGAGATGGGCAACCTGGGGCACCAAGATCTCGCCTTCATCCCCCAAAGTGCATGTCACCAAGGTGATCGCCGCACCTTTCGCGGCGTACATCGCCATCAGCGCACCGGTGTTGATGGTCTCGTCATCTGGGTGGGCATGGACGAGCAAGAGTCGCTGCGCCGCTTTCATAGCGCTGACCCTAATCGTGACAATCGGACCTCGGCGTGGAAACATCTGCGCCGTGACCACACAAGATGACCTCCTCAAGAACCTGTCCTTCGCCAAGCTCTCGGCTCGCACCCAGAACTTTCGACTCGGCAGCCCGCGCGCACTGCAGATCTCCGCAGATAACTCCCGCATCGCGTTCGTGCGCAGTGACCATGCGGCCTCTGCAGTCAACAGTCTTTACGTCGTCGACATCACGGATGCGGGGTTGGGCGAGGAGAAGGTCATCGTCGACCCCCGCACTCTCAGTGCTGGCGATGAGGATCTCCCCGCCGAAGAGCGCGCCCGCCGTGAGCGCATGCGCGAAACCACCGCCGGCGTCACGGCTTATTCAGCCAACTCTTCGTTGACCACTGCTGTGTTCGCCTTGTCAGGCGAACTTTGGGTCACATCGTTGCTGACCGCGGACAGTGCTCGCCGCCTCGATGTTCCCGGCCCGGTGATCGACCCGCGGTTGTCACCCACCGGCACCCATGCAGCATTTGTTGCAGGCGGCGGAGTGCACGTTGTTGACATCTCCAGCGGAAACGTCGCAACGTTGGTCACGCCTGAGAATGACGAGATCACGTACGGCCTCGCGAATTTCATCGCCGCCGAAGAGCTCAACCGCTACCGCGGTTATTGGTGGTCTCCTGATGGCGCGCACCTGCTGATTGAACGTGTTGACAACGCACCAGTCACCACCTGGTGGATCGCCGATCCGGCGAACCCGCAAACCCCTGCTCATCCGCATAAGTACCCAGCCGCAGGAACTGCGAATCCCGCACTGCAATTGCACATTGTCGCCATCGACGGCTCATCGAATGTGCAGGTTCACTGGGATGCCCAAGGGTTTGAATATCTCGTCACGGCTGGATGGCAGAAGGGCCACAGCCCCCTCATTACTGTGATGAACCGCCGCCAGGACCGCCAGCTGATCCTGACTGTTGATGCAGCAACCGGCACCACCACGACGGAATACGAATCCTCCGATGACTGCTGGGTTGAGTGGATCGACGGCCTGCCGGCGTGGACACCCGATGACACGCTGCTTGTCCACATCGACGATCTCGCCACCAACACTCGCCGTATCGCCAAGGTGCGCAGCGGCGCCGCCGAACCTTTCACTCCGGTGGGCCTGCAGGTGGCGTCCATTCTCACCACAACAGATTCCGGGGTGCTCGTTTCGGCCACCCCCGACAGCCCTTACATGCAAGCGCACTCGATCCCCTGGGATGGCACGAGCTCAGCGCTAGCCAGTACCGATGATGACGGCTGGCATTCAACTGTCGCCAGCAGCGACGGTTCGCTCCTGGTGGTCGCTTCCAGCAGCCTGCGCAACACCACCACCACCTGGCGAGTGCTGCGCGATGGGGTTGAGATCGGCACTCTCAGCAACCTCGCGGCCGGACCGCAAGACGCCCAGCCGCCGGTGACCCCGGTTGCTGAGTTGGTCCACCTGGGTGAACGTGCCCTTCGGACTATTGTCATTTTCCCCACCGGCCATGTTCGTGGCTCGGCTCGCCTGCCATTGATCATGAGCCCCTACGGCGGCCCGCACGCAGTAAGCGCGCTCGCACATCTGCGCTCCCACTCACGAGCGCAGTTCCTCGCCGATCAGGGGTTTGCCGTGGCAATCACCGACAACCGCGGCACCCCGTGGCGGGGGCCGGTGTGGGAGCGCGAGGTATTCCGCGACCTCTCCACCAAGGTGCTCGAAGACCAGGTGGCTGCGGTTGAGGCCCTCGGGGAGATGTACCCGGGCGACATCGATACTTCCCGAGTGGGCATTC
>RFTO01000121.1 GCA_009923375.1 Actinomycetota bacterium
TGCTCGGTGAGGTAATCGTCGAGTTGGTAAGTCTTGAGTTTGGTGGCCACCACCTCGTGCGCGCCGGCCTTGCGCAGCTCGTCGGCGAACTTGCGCGCCTTCACCGCGTTGGTGTGCCACAGGATGAGACGCAAGTCGTCACGCTGACCTGCGCAGACCTCCCGCACAGCAGCGAGCACCGCAGCTTGGGCGTCCTCGGGCAAGGATTCGGATTCCTCGATCACCACGAGCTTCGCGCCGCCGAACATGTCCGAGTCAAGTGCTTCGGCTATTGCGGCGGCGTCGCTGGCATCCTCGATGACCATCTTCTCCGCGTGTGGATCCGCCACTCGCGCGTGACGCCAGACTGCGTCGACTGTCTCCCCGTGGAAGTAATCGCTCGCGCCGAGCACCAAGGTGACAGCGGCGTCCTCAGCGATAACCGGGCCGGATGTGGCGCGGGTGCGAGGAGGCATAGGGCAAGTATGCCGCGTGGCTGAAACCGTCCAAGAAACCCCGCGAGGTGCCCTCAACTTCGAGGGATTAAGCCGTGCTACTGCAGTGCCACATACTCGATTGTGAAGGAGTCCACGCGCAGGCTTCCCCAATCGCTGCTGGTGATGGCGAAGTATGCCAGCGTCCCGCCGATTCCAGCGGTCGTCCAATCCGTCCAGCCGCTGGTGCTGTTTTCAGGCAACACCTGAAGTTGACTTGATATGTAGGTGTCCAAGCAATTTGAGGTGGTGCACGGGACGATCAAGAACCTGTCATAAGTTTTGTAGTCATTGATACGCAGGCGCCACTTGCGGGTTGTCGTTGGCATCGGCACAGACAAGGCGACAAGCATGGTGTCGCCACCACCTGAGGAGTAATACTTCGCTCCCTGAGTTCCGTATGGGTCAATCGGGTCGTATGAGTTTCCCTGATCGGAATCAGTTGCACTGTAAGCGCCATAAGTCTTCTGGACTGTCTTGGTCACTATCCGCTTCACGCTCACGCTGATCGTCCTAGAAGCCGTTGCGGTGCTGCCTTCTGGTCCTTGGGCGCGCAAGACAATCGCGTACTTCCCAGCGCGAATCTGCCCATTAGATTTGCCGTTCCAGTGGAAGACAAAGGCTCCAGCTCGTGAGAGCTTGAAGGTCTGTAACACCTTGCTGCCACTCTTCACTTCTATCGCACCAGAAACGGGCATCTTGGTGACCGTGCTAGCGATATTGCCGGACAAAGTCGCCGAATCTTGGAAGCCATCCCAAACCGGATAAACCACCGCCGGTGCCGAAAGAGCCACTCCAGTCACTTTGGTAGCGGCCATCGTTACCGAAAGCGGGCTGTTGAGGAATACATAGGGATACCCGTTGCCGTGGCGATGAAGCATCTCCCCGCTGATGATGGCCTTTCCAAGATGCTTAGGTGGTGCGGCTAGATTGAACTGTCCATCATTCGCCACCGTTGTGGAACTCACCTTCCGACCGCCGATGAGCACGTTCATCGCGAGCGTTGTGCCGAAGGAGATCGGATCGCCCAGGGCGTCTACTGCGATGACCCGGCCTTTCACCGAATCTCTGAAACCGTCATTGAAGGGGAATACCCGGTCGGCCGCGACGGAGTATCGGGCAAGATTCGCAGGCAGGACTGAAACAGACACACTTCCGCTCATTCGCGTATCCGTGTCGCCAACCCAGCACTCCCCCCATTCATCGCAAACTCGCGGCTCGGTGAAGACCTCTACCGTCAATGTGTAGGAGCCAGGCGTCATATAAGAACGCGAACCAAAAGTTGCGCAGTAGTAAGAAACCTCAGTGCAGATTCCATCCCATAGGAAACTCTTGAGCCAGGCGTTGTCTTCGAACACACAGCGGTGACTGGGGAAGTCAATCAGGATTGTCTCGACAAAGTCCTCGTTCTCGGGTGACAGCACTCGAGAAATGTTGACCTTCGCACCCGTTAGATCGCAATTTCGATATTCTCGAATCACATCATCCTGATTGAGCAGGTCTCGCAAATCATAGTTTGCGGTTTTCCCCATGGTGACGTTGAATGCGCTCAACGGTTGGGCTGTGACCGGTTGGGGAAGAAACGCCATTCCGGCGACAATGACTGAAACAGCAATTGCAGGATTAGTAAATTTCCGCACCTGAGCTCCGTTCACAAGACCACACGCTCAATTCAATGGCGACTCACAGCGTACCTCGCCAAACGGTGAAATTCGACCCATAATCGCTCGCATCCGGCCGATCAGTTGCCCGTGCGCGTCCAGGTGCCGAAGCCCGACGTGCGGAAGTACTTATCGGTCTTGGCGATCTTCACCGTTACGGTCTTCAGGCCATTCACGGTTTCTGAATCGACCACACAGCCGGCTTGAGTGGTGTCAAGACATGTCAACCGCTGGTAAACACCGAGAGCGCCCGCAGCTCCCGTCTTGACTGTCCCGCGCCAAGTGCCGGCGCGCATGTCCTTGCCTACTCGGTACATCCCGCTGTTGGGCAACTTGCTGGTGCTCTTCACGTACACAGGCGCCTTGGTCACAGTCGCCCACTCGATGCCGGAGGACTTGAAGTATTTATCGCTGCTCTTGATCTGCGTGAGCACCTGCTGACCCAGGCCGACGAAACCCCAGTCATTGCGGCAGGCACGTGTGTCTGTCTTGCACTTCAGCCGTGAGTATTGGCCAAAGCTGCTGCCGCTGCGCAGCACACCCAGGTAAATGCCAACGCGGATGTCCGTGCCCACTTTGAAGATTCCGTCGGTGGTGATGCTCGTGGCGGCAGCGGCCGCAGCAGAAGGGGCCATGCGCGCTGCGGCAACGGCCGGCATCGAGATGGGCGCAGCCACGAGTGCGACAGCAGCCAATGCCACGGCGATGGCGTAAGTCTTTGTCAGCACTCGCATGACCGACCTCCTCGCACTCAACTCGCTTATCCCGCCGACTCGGGCGTTTGCGTGTTGCAACAATAGACGCACGCAAGCGCCGGAAGGAACCGTCGAGACCCGAATTGACAGGCTATGCACACCTTTTAAGGACTCTCTGAGATTGAGTGCTCCAGGTGCAAGCCGCCGGCATCGAAAAGCACCACCAGATCTCCTTGGATATCCGTGCGCGCGAGCTCGGTGCCCGGCATCGACCCCCACAGCGTCAGCGCGCTGCTCGCTGGGTGCCCGTAATCATTGCCCGCGCCCACAGGGATTAGCGCAATGCGCGGATGCACCCAATGGGCGAAGGCAGGCACCTGCCGACTACTGCCGTGATGAGGCACCAACGCGATGTCGTAATTCCCATGCGGCAGCTCAGGATCGCTGAGGAGCTCCTGCTGGCCGGCGAACTCCAGATCGCATGGAGCGAGCATCCGCACCGCTGCGGCCCTTTGTGGAACAGGGAGATCAACCTCCACGGCCACGCAATTGTCATTCGGCAGGCTGGGCGTTGCCCCGAGCAGCACTTCGGGAGACAGAGCAGTGGCTTTCACTGCACCGATGGAAATTTCAACTCCTGGGGCGCCGACGGTCACAGGGATGTCCTGCGAGCGCGCCTGGGCGAGCACCCACTGCCGCCCGGCCAGCGGCTCAGACAGCGGCGAGATGACTAAGCGGCCGACATGCCTGTGCTGGAGGACACCGGCCAATCCGCCGATGTGGTCGGCATGGAAGTGGCTGAGCACCAGCAACGGCACGGAGGTGATGCGCATCCTGCGCAAGCAACCATCGATCGCCGATGCGTCGGGGCCGGTGTCGATCACCAGCGCCTCCCCCGGCGATGTGCGGATGATGAAGCCCGTGCCCTGCCCCACGTTGCACAACATCGCGATCGCCGAATCTGGCACCGGCCGGTTCTGCCAAGGCCACACCACCGACTCCGCGGTGCTGCGATGCCAGCCCGCAGTTGTGTGGGCGACTCGGGCGATCCAACTCGTCGCCCAGATGCCGGGCAGTGCAACCCGGTGTGCTGCAGCCGGCCACACCTGCGACACCCCTGACGCCGCCAAGCCGGAGATGGTCGCGATCGGAACAGCGGGCTCGGCCAGCACATTCGCCGGCACCGAGACCCACGACACCGTGGCACCCATCGAGATGAGCAGCGGGGTGACTGCGAGTTGGGCGCACACGGTGACACTCACCGCTGCGATGAACCAAGCCCGAAGACGTGCGCCCACACCGGCGAGGCGAGCACGCAAGGTTTGATGCGCGATGAGCTCCCGTTCGTAACCCCCCGGCAGCCAATGATCAAGCCGGCGCA
>RFTO01000122.1 GCA_009923375.1 Actinomycetota bacterium
GCTAGCAGCGTAAGTATCGTTAGCGCGGTTAACAGCCTTCGGTGCATGTGCAGCATCACCTTCATCATCGCTGTGGCTCACCCAGCTGGTTGAGGTCCTCTAGATAGGCCCAGAACATAGCTCAGGTAAATGGTCAGTCTCGGCAAAATCTCCCGTTGCCTGCGTTGCGGATTTCTCAGATCTAATGGCATGCGATTGGTGAAGTAGGGTCACGTGCGTGGAACTTCGGACGAAGATTATTGGATTAGTCAGAGCATCACATTTCGGACCAACGTTGCTCGTCACGACAGCCGCGTTCACCGTGGCTTGCACCCAGCTGTCGCCGGCGGATGCAGCCGCCATTGCGCTAGCCATCTTTTCCGGCCAACTGGTGGTCGGCTGGACAAATGATGTTGTCGACTTCGAGCGAGATCGGGCGGCTGCGCGCACCAACAAGCCATTGGTGTCTGGAGCTATCTCGCGAAGGGCGCTCAGAGCCGCAATTTTTGCTGCACTAGGCGCGACTATTGGGCTCTCGATTTGGAGTCCGTTGGGGTTGAGGGGAAGTGCGTTGCATCTACTTTGCTTACTGAGTGCCACGGCCTACAACCTGAAACTGAAAGCAACTGTTCTTTCTGTCGTGCCATATGCCCTGTCATTTGGACTGCTGCCGTGGGCGATTTATTCTGCAGCTGACAAACAGCCGCCCACATGGGTTGTGTGTGGCTTCATCTTCTTCACCTGCGCCTTCCACTTCCTCAATGTGTTGAAGGATTTGGATTGGGATGAGCGACAACAGGTCCTCGGTTTGCCACAGCGACTCGGTCGGCAGGCGAGCATTGCCGCTGCCGTGATTCTCGTGTCACTCGGTGCCGTGGACATTATTTGCGGACTGGTGGGTGGTTAGTCCTGCGCAGGGATTCATTCACAAGCTTTTGGAACACATGTGCCCTGAGCCAAGCTGGATAGGTGCAGGATTTGCTGTTCGAGCTCTTAACGGTAGAATTCATGCACCTCAGGCGTGCGATTTTGAGAAGGGTCGCCACGGTGCAAATGTTGTAAAGGCGGTGTGTGGTGCGAACGTTTGTGCCGCGCATAGTTCGTGCTCTGGGCATCGGATCGAGTGTCATTGCCATCGCCACCTTTGCTTGGACCTGGGCGTCAGCGGAGCCCAGTGACTTACGAACCTCCAGCGGTGTTTTGTGCACAATCGTCGGAACTGATGGTCCCGACCACCTTGTCGGCACAAGCTCCGACGATGTCATCTGTGGACTGGGCGGAAATGATGTCATCGAGGGTCAGGATGGCAATGACCTGATTGACGCAGGTCCAGGTAATGACTCAGTCGAGGGTGGCGCTGGTAACGATCTGGTGCTAGGTAGCTCCGGGTCGGATACCAACATCGGTGGAAGTGGATTCAACACCCTCGATTTCTCTCGCTCGAGTCGCAGGATGACAGTAAACCTGTCCGCGGGCAAATACTCCGGTCCGTACACAGGCGCAGAAGTTGCATTCCAGAATGTACGAACCGGATCTGGTAATGACGTGCTGACTGGAGACTCACAAGACAACGTCCTCTCGCCAGGTCTTGGAAACGATCGTGTCATTGGAGGAACGGGAAACGATATTTACGACGCATCCAGTTCGTTGTCGGGTGTGGTGGTGAGTTTGGTGGGTCGGTTTGCGTCGGGTCAGGGTTTGGATTCGTTGTCTGGTGTTGAGGGTGTTGTTGGTGGTTCTGGTGATGACACGCTCGTTGGTGATGGGTTGGCGAATGTCCTCATCGGTGGTGCGGGTGATGATCGTGTTGATGGTGGTGCAGGTGATGATCGTGTTGATGGTGGTGCAGGTCGGGATGTTGCGGATTTCTCTGGTGCTTCCTCGGGTGTGAGGGTTGATCTGGCGTCGGGTTTGGCTTCCGGTGCGGGCGCTGATGTGTTGTTGGGTGTTGAGGATGTTGTTGGTGGTTCTGGTGGTGACACGCTCATTGGTGATGGGTTGGCGAATGTCCTCATTGGTGGTGCAGGTGATGATGTTCTCATCGGTGGTGGTGGTGATGACCGGCTTGAGGGTGGGTTGGGTGTTGATACCGCCGATTTTGGTGGGTCATCTGCAAGTGTGAGGGTTGATCTGGCGTCGGGTACGTCTACTGGTGCGGGCACTGATGTGTTGTTGGGTGTGGAAAATGTTGTCGGTGGTTCTGGTGATGACGTGCTCAGGGGTGATGGTGGGGCCAATGTTGTCGATGGTGGGCCTGGTGATGATGTTCTCTCGGGTGGTTTCGGTGACGACACGATCATCGGTGGCGTGGGTGTGGACACTCTTGATGAGAGTGGGGTAGGCGCTGGTATTCGCGTTGATTTAGTGGCTGGTAGGGAGCTTGGTCAGGGAACTGATGCGTTGTTGGGTGTGGAAAATGTTGTTGGTGGTTCCGGAGATGACACGCTCATTGGTGATGCGTCAGCGAATGTGTTCAATGGCCGTGCGGGCAACGACACAATATTTGGTGCTGGGGGTGATGACACCCTGGTCGGCGGCGACGGTGACGACACCATGGTCGGCGGCGACGGAAACGACTCGCTGTCGGGTGGATTGGGCATCGACACAGTCGATGCCAGCGCCTTAATGGTGAACGTGACGATCAATCTGACCACTGGGATGGCAACGGGCCAAGGCCTGGACTCCCTTTCTGGGATTGAAAATGCTCTCGGTGGCTCCGGCGATGACACGCTCACCGGCGATGTGGGTGTGAACGTTCTTGTTGGCGGATCGGGTGCCGACACGATTTTTGGGGGAGCTGGAAACGACATCATCGCGGCGGGTGTTGGGAACGACATGTTGTACGGCGGTGACGGCGAGGATGAACTTGCCGGCGGGGACGGCGAGGATGAACTTGCCGGCGGCAAGGGCGACGACAGTATGGATGGTGGCAGGGGTCGTGACCTAGCTGACTATTCCGCCGCTGCTGGAGGAGTGACAGTCAACTTCCTGTCGGGATTAGCCACGGGCGAAGGCAAAGACACGGTCGCTGGATTTGAGGATCTTACCGGCAGCTCCGGAAACGACTTCTTGACTGGGAATGCTGGTGACAACAACATTTCAGGTGGGGCAGGTAACGACACCGTGGCAGCCGGCGCGGGAAATGACACCATTTCGGGCGGCACTGGGAATGACATCGTGGATGGCGGGATCGGAGTCGACAGCATTGACTTCCACTCGGTGTCTGCGAATATGACCGTTGATCTCTCCGTAGGCACGGCCTCTGGCCAGGGCAAGGACAGCCTGGTGGCTATAGAAAACGTTTACTCCGGCTCGGGTAAGGACACAGTCGTAGGCGATGCTGGCAACAACTTTCTCCAGGGTGGCGCAGGCAACGATGTGCTCATCGGTGGGCAAGGGGATGACACTCTCGCTGGCGGCGCCGGCGCGGACACAGCTGACTTCAGCGATGCAACAAGCGGCGTGATTATCAATTTGTCCGCTGACAACGCGACTGGTCAGGGTCGAGATCAGCTGCTGGATATCGAGAATGCAGTCGGTGGTGCGGGCGATGACATTCTCACCGGTGATAGTGAAAACAACCTTCTCATCGGTGGGCCGGGTAACGACAGGCTGATTGGCAGCTTGGGGGATGACACGCTCACCGGTGGAGCCGGCAGCGACACGGTCGATTACACCAGCGCTAGCGTGACTATGAACATCAACCTGGTGGCTGATCTCAGTCAAGGACAAGGTCGCGACACTTTGGCGGGTATCGAAAACGTCGCAGGTGGCGCTGGCGATGACGTCATCACTGGCGACGACGGCGACAACATCCTCAGCGGTGGTGCAGGGGATGACACCCTTGTTGCAGGTGCAGGCAATGACAGCGTCTCGGGTGATGATGGTGATGACAACATAAGTGGTGGCACTGGAAACGATGTTTTGGCCGGCGGGAGCGGTAACGACCGGATTGATGGAGGCACTGGCAACGACAGCCTCACCGGTGGCGCCGGCGATGACTTGTTGGCCGGCGGGAGTGGTAACGACTCACTCGCCGGGGGCGCCGGCAGCGACACCGGCGATTTCTCGAGCGCAAGCACCGGTGTTTCTGTAAATCTCGCTATCGGCGTGTCTGCTGGCCAAGGAAAGGACCTGCTCACAAGCCTGGAAAACATCACCGGCGGAAGCGGAAACGACGTATTGGCCGGGGATTCCGGCGCAAATTCTCTCACTGGCGGC
>RFTO01000123.1 GCA_009923375.1 Actinomycetota bacterium
CTTGGTAATCCCGCGCCTGCCAGCCGATCCGACGCCACAGCACCACGGATAGCCCCGGCTCGCGCACCAAGGTGAAGTCATCGCTAGCGCGCAGCTCATCAGCCACCTGCGCAGCCAGATCGATACTCGCTTGAATCGCATCTGCATAAGCAGCGGTGCCATGCACGCACAGCGAGAACCACAGCGGCAGCCCACGGGCGCGGCGCGTCAGCTGGTGGGCGTAATCACCGGGGTTCCATCCCTCGCTTTGGTGAATCACATCGAGATAAGCCGCGTCCTGCGTGTGCACCCGTCGCGCGCGTTCGGGCTCTCGATAGACGAGTGCACATGAGTCAAATGGGGCGAACAACCACTTATGCGGATCCACAATAAAGGAATCGGCATGCTCGATGCCGGCGTAAAGCGCCCGTGCGTTACTGAACAGTCCTGCCCCGCCGTAAGCCCCGTCAACGTGAAGCCACATGTTGTTCTCTGCACAGACACTCGCCAAACCTGCGAGATCGTCGATGATGCCGGCGTTCGTGGTGCCGCAGGTTGCAGCCACACCAACGACATTTTCCGGCGACTCATCAGCAGCAAGTGCCGCTCGCAGCGCGTCGCCGGTGAGTCGGTGGTCCGACACAGGAACCTCGAAGGTGTCCACATCAAGTAAGCGCAGCGAGTTGCGAATCGATGAGTGGGCATCGCTGCTCACCGCAATGCGCACCCGCGCTCGTGGGTCGCCGAGCTTTCGCCGGCCTTCATCACGAGCCACCGCCAATGCTGACAAGTTCCCAGCCGATCCGCCCTGTACAAACACCCCTCCAGCGCTGGCAGGCATTCCTGCGGCGTCGGCGATCCATCGCAGAACCTGGTTCTCCGCCGCGATTGCACCAGCTGCTTCCAGCCACGACACCCCTTGCAGCGATGCGGCCGAGACCACTGTGTCAAAAAGGAGAGCAGCCTTAGACGGTGCGGCTGGGATGAACGAGAGGAATCTCGGTGAATCCGCCGAGATCACAGTGCGCGACAGCACCATGTCGTAACGAGTCAGAACTTCATGCACTCCCATGCCATCCTCGGTGATGAGTCCTTCGAGGGCGGCAAGAACATCCTCATGCACGCCGGGGTAATCAAGTGGCGCTTCGCTCAGGGAGATGCGATCGCGCACATAGGCGAGCACCTCATCTGCCATCGCTGCGTCGAAGATGTGCATACGGGCGGGGTTGCGGTTGGTCATCACACTCACCCCCACGCCTCAATACGTCGCCTGATCGATTGTTTCAGGTCGTAGGGCGCAAACGATGCCTCGAGCGCATCCAGCGTCCACTGCTCTTGATCACTAGCACCCAGACCGAAGGCATCAATCAGCGTCTCGGCTTCTTCACTCATGGAAGTTGCGCACATCAAGCGGTTGTCTGCGTTCACAGTCACGACGAATCCCAGGCGGCGAAGGAAATCGAAAGGGTGCTCCCCCAGCGTCGCCACCGCCCCTGTTTGCAGATTTGATGTGGGACACATCTCCAGCGCAATTCCGCGGTCGCGGACATAACTCGCCACCCGCCCGAGGCGAACACTTCCATCATCGCCGACTGCGATGTCGTCCACGATGCGCATACCGTGGCCGAGCCGCTCGGCCCCCATGGAGAGCGCATCCACGATGCTGGCGATGCCATCGGCTTCACCCGCATGGATGGTGATGCGAGCCGGGGTCCTGCGGAGGTAATCGAAAGCAGCATGAAGACGTGACGCCGGAAAACCAGCTTCGGGACCGGCGATATCGAAACCGAGCACCCCATCATCGAGGCGGGCACTCACGAGCTCTGCCACTTCGAGGGCACGATCGGCTTGGCGCATCGCGCAGACGAGCAATCCGGCGTCAATCAAGTGGCCGCGGACAGCTGCCCGCCGCTCACCTTCGCGTAGGCCAGCGAGCATTGCGGTGACGGCGTCACCCATGGACATCCCACCGGCCACACACAACTCCGGCGCCATCCGAATCTCAGCCCACGCCACTCCGTCTGCGGCTAGGTCTTCAACGGCCTCTGCCGTCACGCGCTCCAGTGCATCAGGCGTCTGCAACACCGCAACTGTGTGGGCGAAGGTTTCAAGGAAACGCTCAAGCGAACCCGAATCGGCGGCCTCGAAGAACCAGGTGCGCAGGTCGTCAACATCCATGGTCGGCAAGCCGGTGTAACCGCACTCACGAGCCAGATCAATCACCGTGGCCGGACGCAGGCCACCATCGAGGTGGTCGTGCAAGCTAATCGACGGGCGTCCCATCACATGCCTCGACCAGGTGAGTAAGAACCCCACACATCTCGAAGGGCATCTGCGATCTCCCCGCCGGTGGCACCCTCAGCAAGTGCCTGGCGAATGTGTGGCACACAGTTGTTCTCGTGCCCAGTGGACGACGCGGCTTGCTTAAGCCCACCGAGGGCAGCCGCCACTGCAGCCCCATCACGCGTGGCACGAAGCTGCATCAGGCGCTGGCACTGCTCCGCCTCGATGGCTGGGTCGACTCTCAGCGGCTCATACGGCTCGTCATCGTCAATAGCGAACTTGTTGACTCCCACCACCACACGCTCGCCGCTATCGATCTGCAAGGCATTTTGATACGCAGTGTTTTCGATCTCCTGCTTCTGGAAACCGCGTTCGATGGCAGCAGCAGCGCCGCCCATGTCTGCTACTCGGCCCATCAGCGCCAGGATCTTCTCCTCCAAATCATCGGTGAGGCTCTCCACTGCATAAGACCCAGCGAAGGCATCGACCGTGTGCGCTATATCGCTCTCGTACGCGATTACCTGCTGCGTGCGCAGGGCTAAACGTGCAGCTTTCTGCGTCGGCAGCGCGATGGCCTCGTCGAAGGAGTTGGTGTGCAGCGATTGAGTGCCACCAAGGACTGCGGCCAACGCCTGCAAGGTCACGCGCACCAGGTTCACCTCTGGCTGCTGCGCGGTTAACTGCACGCCTGCGGTCTGGGTGTGGAAGCGAAGCTGCATGGATTTGGGGTTCTTGGCGCCGAAATCATCACGCATGATGCGCGCCCAGATGCGACGCGCGGCTCGGAATTTCGCCACCTCTTCCAGCAGCGTGGTTCGAGCCACGAAAAAGAATGCCAAACGCGGAGCGAAATCATCGACACTCAGCCCAGCGTCCATCGCAGCCTTCACATACTCAAGCCCATTTGACAATGTGAAGGCCACCTCTTGCGCAGGATCGGCGCCAGCTTCGGCCATGTGGTAGCCGGAGATCGAGATGGTGTTCCAACGAGGCATGTGCTCGGCGCAGTAGGCGAATAGATCCGTCGTCAGTCGCAGACTCGCCGCCGGCGGGAAGATGTAGGTCCCGCGGGCGATGTACTCCTTGAGCACGTCGTTTTGAATCGTCCCAGTCAAAGATGCAGGTGCAATCCCTTGCTCCTGGGCGACAAGCGAGTACATCATGAGAAGGGTGGCCGCAGGTGCGTTGATGGTCATTGAGGCCGACACACCGCTTAGTGGAATCTGATCGAAGAGCACTCGCATGTCTTCAACACTGTCGATGGCGACGCCGACTTTCCCCACCTCGCCTTGTGCCAGCGGGTGATCGGAGTCGTAACCCATCTGCGTCGGCAGGTCGAAGGCGACGGAAAGTCCAGTGGTTCCGGCCGCGAGCAACTCGCGGTAACGCTGATTGGATTGTCGGGCGCTGCCGAAACCGGCGTATTGCCGCATCGTCCACAACTGGCCCGTGTACATCGTTGGATAGATACCTCGGGTGAAGGGAAACTCACCCGGTGCGCCGAGGGCGGCGGCCGGGTCGAATTCGGCGGCATCGGCCGGTCCGTAGACCGGCTGCCACGGGATCCCTGATTCAGTGTGTGCCACGGCTGTCAGGTTAGTGCCTGCCACCTGCTCCATGGTTACGCTGACCAGTATGTCTGTCGGCGCGCGCAGAGCACGGCTGCTCGTGGCAGTGATGGCCGCGTGTGTCACATCACAGTGGCTGACACCGGCCATCGCCGATCCAACACCCTTGCCGCAGGAGACTCTCCGCGCCACCACCGAGCGCGGCGACTCCCCTGACCCCTTACGCAAGCCCGGCATCCTGTGGCACCGAACA
>RFTO01000124.1 GCA_009923375.1 Actinomycetota bacterium
GTTGGAAGAGCAACAGGCGTTGGCGCTGTTGCACGACTCTGATCGCTAGGTTCGCCGATCCCTTACTTGGCACTACCGCGATTTCAGCCTGTTGGAAGAGCAACAGGCGTTGGCGCTGTTGCACGACTCTGATCGCTAGGTTCTTAACTGTTTAACAGCACCCCGCACGACCACAACGCATCCGTGCGGCGCAAGGTCGATGCGGCGCAAGGTCGATGCAGGGACATTTGAGTGCGAGCCTGACCGCACCATTCACAGCTGCATCCGCTCGCCTCGGTAACCTTGACTCATGGCCGGTAAAGAATCGCGTGTGGACTCCGTCGTCAGTCTCGCCAAGCGGCGCGGCTTTGTGTATCCATGTTCGGAGATTTACGGGGGCACGCGCTCTGCCTGGGATTACGGCCCCCTTGGTGTGGAACTCAAGGAGAACATCCGTCGCCAGTGGTGGCGCACGATGGTGCAGAGTCGCGACGACATAGTCGGCCTGGATTCTGCGGTCATCCTCTCCCCGCAGGTGTGGCGCGCATCAGGCCACGTGGAGGCGTTCGTCGACCCCTTGACCGAGTGCACCTCTTGTCACAAGCGCTTCCGCGAAGACCACCTACTCGAAGAGTTCGAGGAGCGTAAGGGCCGCTCTGCCCCGCTTTCTGAGATTCCGTGCCCGAACTGCGGGAACAAGGGCCAATGGACCGAGCCGCGTATGTTCAATGGACTGCTCACCACGCACCTCGGCCCGGTGGCCGACGACTCATCGCTGCACTACCTCAGGCCCGAGACGGCGCAGGGAATCTTCGTGAACTTCGCGAATGTCTCTAACAGTTCGCGGATGAAACCACCATTCGGGATTGCGCAGGTGGGCAAGAGTTTCCGCAACGAGATCACCCCAGGAAACTTCATCTTCCGCACCCGCGAGTTCGAGCAGATGGAAATGGAGTTCTTCGTCGAGCCGGGCAGTGATGAGCAGTGGCATGAATACTGGCTGCAACAGCGCTGGGATTGGTACATCGGTCTGGGGCTCAAGCCAGAGAACCTGCGCTTCTTCGAGCACCCGAAGGAGAAGCTGTCGCACTATTCCAAGCGCACAGTGGATATCGAGTACCGCTTCCAATTCGGCGGCTCGGAGTTCGCGGAACTCGAGGGAATCGCCAACCGCACTGATTACGACTTGCGCACCCACGGCGAAGCCAGCGGTGTGGACCTTTCCTTCTTCGACCAGGAGAAGGGCGAGCGCTGGATTCCGTATGTCATCGAGCCGGCCGCCGGTTTAACCCGCGCGATGCTCGCTTTCCTGCTCGAGGCTTATGCCGAGGACAGCGCACCGAACACCAAGGGTGGTGTGGACACCCGTGTGGTGATGCGTTTTGACCCTCGTTTAGCGCCAGTGAAGGCTGCGGTGCTACCGCTGTCACGCAACGCGGACCTCTCTCCGAAGGCGCGCGATCTGGCTGCTGCGCTGCGTCAGAACTGGGTAGTGGACTTCGATGACGCTGGTGCGATCGGCCGCCGTTACCGTCGTCAGGATGAGATTGGCACTCCCTATTGCATCACCGTCGACTTCGAGACTTTGGAAGATAACGCGGTGACAATCCGTGAGCGCGACTCGATGGCGCAGGAGCGCGTGAGTTTGGATCAGGTGACCGGATATCTCGCCAGCCGGTTGGTCGGCTGCTGAAGCGGGGCCACATGGCACAGACGTTGATGACGGGGCAGGGGCCCCAGGTGGTGTTGGCGCCGATGGCGGGCATCACGAATGCGGCGTTCCGCACTGTGTGTCGTGAGGCATCGTCGGCGATCGCGCCGGGCTTTGGCGCGGCTCGTTATGTCAGCGAGATGATCACCTCCCGCGGCATGATCGAGCGCCACCCGAAGACCATGCGTTTGGTGCAGTTTGCGCCGAGTGAGACCTACCGCTCCTTGCAGATCTTCGGTGTCGACCCGGCTGTGATGGGCGAAGCCGCGGGGATGATCGCGTCGGAGGATCTGGCCGATCACATCGACATCAACTTCGGTTGCCCTGTGCCCAAGGTGACGCGCAAGGGCGGCGGTGCCGCGCTGCCGTGGAAGACCCCGCTGTTCCGCAAGATCGTGGCAGCAGCAGTGCGCAACGCGGTGAAATCCGACGGCACGCGTTTGCCGGTCACTGTGAAGATGCGTATCGGTTTGGATGACGAGCACATCACCTATGTGGATGCCGGTTTGGCGGCTGCGGAAGAAGGCGTCGCCTGGGTTGCGTTGCACGGCCGCACTGCCGCCCAGCTTTACTCAGGTGTGGCCAACTGGGAGCCGATCGGCCACCTCGTCTCGCTGTTGCAGCCGCATGGTGTGCCGGTGCTGGGCAACGGTGACATCTGGACCGCGCAAGATGCGGTGCGGATGATCGAGCACTCAGGGTGCGCCGGTGTGGTGATCGGCCGTGGGTGCCTCGGGCGGCCGTGGTTGTTCGGTCAGATCGCTGCGGCATTGGCTGGGCAGCCGGTGCCTGCCGATCCAGGCTTGGCGTTTGTCGTGCAGTGGCTTCGGGCTCATGCTGCTGCGCAGGTGCAGAACAACCTCAGCCACCCCGATGAGCGGGATGAGGCCGCCGGCAGGGTGTTTTCGCCGGAGTTGTCCGCGATGCGCGACATCCGCAAGCACATGGGTTGGTATCTCAAGGGTTACTCGATCGGCTCGCAGGTGGAGACTTTGGATCAACTCGATGCGTTGCTCGTCCAGATCGACACATCGCAGCCAGCTGATTCCGATGTCAGCCAGCGGCCACGTGGGCGCACCTCCTCGGTGAAGGCAGTGACCGTGCCACAGGGTTGGTTGGATTCGCGAGAGGTGGATGCGGACTTCGCGATGGCGGCGGCCGAATCGGATGTCAGCGGTGGCTGAGCGCGGCGACAATCACGACACAGCGTCGCCTCGCTGGCCCGGCAACGACAAGCCCTACCGCATCACCATGGGCATGCGGGCATGCTCACCTGCAGATTGGTTGCTCCGCGGGCCGCTTGCCGACGAGATGATCGCGGAGAAGACCGCGGTGCTCGAGAAGCACCACGAGCAGGCAGTGGTGATCACCGCAGAAGGAGATGCCGGCGCGCGAGAAGCCGCAGCCGTTGTCCTGGCGGCCATCAACGGCGATGCACATCAAGCATCTGCCGCGGATGATTCGATGCACCCGCTGGAGGCGGCGGCGCGGTTAGTGGCTGAGGACCTCGTCATCATGAGTCCAGCGAGCACGCAGGAGTCTGCGCCGGTTGATGTTGGTGCTGTGGCTGACCGGGTTGCCGGGGCAGCTGGGCATACTGGTGAGTCCGGAGTTGAGTACGTCCTCACAGCCGCTGTGCTGTGTGCGCCGTCGCGCTGGGACCTGCACGAGAAGGTCGGTCGCAGCATGCGTGAGATCCACCAGCCTGTGCCGAATTACGACAGCATCGCAGCGGCGGCTGATCGGTTTTTCGTTCGGCTAGCCGAAGGCGACATCATTGAGCGAACAAACTGGACTGTGCTCGACAGCCCCGAGGGGTTCCAGCCTGTGTCTGGTGAAGGGTGGGATGCCACTCTTGCCGGCCTGCCCGATGAGCAACTGGCTGCGCACTTGTGGTTGCGTTTGGAGCGACAGACTCTGCGACGGCTGCCCGCCACCGGCGCTGTTCTCTTCACCATCCTCACCACCAGCACTCGGCTCGACGAATTAAGCAGTCTCGGGCCCGATGTCACGCGGCAGCTAGCGGGCTGGGTCAGCACCTCAGGGCAAGATGTGCACGCGTATCGCGGTTGGGGAACTCAATGGCCGCGAGTGGCGGAGGCATTGGAGGCGGCGTGTTCTTCTTCAAACCACTGAGGTGGTTGCGTCGGCTCATCGTGATGGGCTTCTTCGCTGCGTTGCTGGCCTTGGGATTTTTCGCTGTTATGAACTACCTCTCCTCAAAGGTCCACGAAACACAGCGAAGCGATGCCATCGTGGTGCTCGGCGCTGCGCAATTCAATGGCAAGCCAAGTCCGCTTTTCCAAAACCGACTCGACCACGCGCTGGCGATGTATCGCGCGGGTGTGTCAAAGCACATCGTCACCGTCGGCGGCAACCAACCCGGCGACCG
>RFTO01000125.1 GCA_009923375.1 Actinomycetota bacterium
TCCGATCGTTAGCCGGTCGGCGACCAGATGAGGAAGCGTCCTTCTAGTCACGGTTGAAACGGGCTAGATCTGCGGCGCCGATTAGGCCTGCATCGTTGCGCAACACTGCCACCTTCAGCGGGATCGCGCGTTGCAGGTCAACCAGCACACGGCGCTCATATGCCTCTTGCAACGGCTTCATCAGGAGGTCGCCAGCTTCGCTGACCCCGCCACCGATGACGAACGCACCCGGATCGAGGATGGCGACCAAGTCGGCGAGGCCCGCAGCAATGTTGTCCGCAAGGTCAGCGAAGGCGCGTAAGGCTAACTCGTTTCCCGACGCTGCGGCTGCCGTGATGTGAGTGCCCGTGATACCAGTAACTGTGCCGTCACCGAGATCCTTCAGCGCGGTGGCATCGGCGGAAACCACCGATGCGAGCTCACGGCCGATACGTACGAGTGCGTTACCGCTGGCATATTGCTCCCAACAGCCTGTTTTTCCGCAGGGACAAGGCAGTCCACCTGGCACGAGGGTCATGTGACCGATTTCAGCGGCCATTCCTTGCGCACCGACAAACAACCGCCCGCCGATGATGATGCCGCCGCCGACACCGGTGCCGACTGTGACTGCGACAAGGTCGTTCACCCCGCGGCCCGCACCGAATCGATACTCGCCCCAGGCGGCGACATTGGCATCGTTCTCTAGTGCGACGTCGCAGCCCAAAGCGTCACTGAGTAACGCGCGCGCTGGCACATCTCGCCAGCCGAGATTGGGAACTACCACCGCGATATCCCGGGGGGTGTCAAGGAATGCGGGCAAGCCCACTCCGACATGGTGGATATCAGCGTCCGCGTGGCTTCTGATCTTTCGTACGGCTTCGGCGATGGCCGCGACCACCGACGCTGGTGACTTATCTGCGATGTCCTCGCGCACTCGGGTGACAATCACGCCCTGCGCATCAACAAGGCCAGCGGCGATTTTGGTGCCGCCGACATCAACGCCGATTGCCAACTGCTCGCTCATGACTGCTCGCCTACTTTCTGGGTGGGCCCGTCAGTTTTCCGTGATTTTTTAACGACACGCTCGCTTCGCCGCTCAACGGGTCTCAACTGAGCACGATTAGCGTGCGAGCCTACGCGGCGAGGGCGATGGATAAAACCCCGGCAGGCGCGATAATCCTGCCATGCTCACACTTTGGCAGGAACCGCGACGCATTGCGATGCCGGCCTGGAACACACTGCTTGACGCACTGGACATCCAGGTGACACAGCGTCCAGACGCACGCGTGGCGTCGATCCTGCATGAGGGAAAGTTCTCAGAGCATCGAAATGTGCAGGAACGCTACGACGACATCCTGTCCGCGGCACGCGGACTGATCGCAGCTGGAGTGCGTCCTGGCGATCGCGTCGCCGTTATGTCGCGGAGCCGTTATGAGTGGACGGTGCTCGATTGCGCAATCTGGCATTGCGGTGCCACCACAGTGCCGATTTACGAAACATCGTCTGCCGACCAAGTGCAGTGGATCCTTAACGATTCTGGCAGCATCGCTGTGTTCGTCGAGACCGAGGCTCATATGGCGCTTGTGAACTCCGTCCGGGAAAACACACCTGCCCTCGCACATGTGTGGTGCATTGATGATGCCGGGCTGCAGCATCTTGCCGACGCTGGTGCTCATGTTGGCAACGAGGCCCTGTCCATCGCACGCTCGACGTTGACACCTGACTCAATTGCCACAGTCATCTACACATCCGGCACCACGGGCCGACCGCGCGGCTGTTCCTTAACCCATGGCAATCTCGTTTTCGAGGTGTCCTCCCTGCTGGAGGCGATTCCCGACGCGATCCAGCCGACATCGGTCACCGTGCTTTTCCTGCCGTTGGCGCATGTCCTCGCGCGGGTGCTGCAGGCGGCGTTCCTGGCACAGGGTGCGCAGATTGGTTACGTCACCGACGTGAAGGACCTCATGTCGGCGATGTCGGAGCTTCACCCGAGCATCATTGTGGCGGTGCCTCGGGTGTTCGAGCGCATCATCAACACCGCGACGCACAACGCCGAGACATCGGGAAAGTCAGCGATCTTTGCCAAGGCTCTCGATGCCGCCCGGGATTACAGCCTGGCCATGGACAAGGGCCGCATCCCTTTAAGCCTGCGCGCCAAGCGCGTCATCTTCGATCGGCTTGTTTACAGCAAGATGCGGGCAGTCCTCGGCGGTGACCTTCGCTGGGTCATCTCCGGAGGGGCGCCCTTGGGTGCGCGATTGGGGCACATCTTCCGCGGAATTGGCACCACCATCTGTGAGGGTTACGGACTCACCGAAACCAGCGCCGGCACAAGCCTTAACCGAGGAAGCGCTAAGGATGGCCGCCGCGACTTCCGCATCGGCTCTGTCGGCCGACCAGTCCCCGGCACTGGCATTCGCGTTGCGGACGATGGCGAGCTGCAGATCATTGGCGGGCACGTCTTCGCGGGTTATTGGCGCAATGAAGAAGCCACACACGCTTGTTTTACTGACGACGGGTGGTTCCGCACCGGCGATTTGGGCACCAT
The DNA here is from genome assembly GCA_009923375.1 of Actinomycetota bacterium. Classification (GTDB taxonomy): domain Bacteria; phylum Actinomycetota; class Actinomycetes; order S36-B12; family UBA5976; genus RFTO01. Next base: position 2,528 of record RFTO01000125.1, read on the forward strand.
CGATGATGACGGCTTCGTGTACATCACAGGGCGCGCAAAGGAAATCATCGTCACTGCTGGCGGCAAGAACGTGGCCCCCGCTGTCCTGGAGGATCCCATCAACGCTTCGTTCCTCGTTGCTAGTTGCATGGTCGTTGGTGAGGGTCAGCCGTTCATTGGAGCCCTCGTCACGATTGATCGGGATTCATTGGCTCTGTGGCTTCGCAGGATGAAACGGCCGGAAGGTTTCAGTATCAGTGAACTGGCCAACGACGAGCAGCTTCGTGCGGAAATACAGCACACCATAGATCAAGCAAATCGACGCGTTTCGCAGGCTGAGCAGATCCGCAAGTTTGCAATCGTGGATGCGCAGTGGTCTGTAATGGGCGGACAACTGACTCCGTCGATGAAATTGAAGCGCTCAGTGGTGTTGCAACAGCATGCTGGAGATGTCGCCGCGCTGTATGCACGGTGAGGTGAGTTTCATGAGGTGAGTTTTAGCCGACTCTGCCGCCGCCACTGAAGTGGCTTGCCTCCCACGAATCACTGATGTTCGTGATTGTCACATCCACACGTGGGTTAAGGGCGTGGACAACCTTGCCATTGCCGATATAGATACCGACGTGGTGCGCTCCGCGGCGGAAGAAGAAGACAAGATCGCCCGGGCGTAATTGCGAGCGCGAAACGTGCCTTGTCACCTTCGCCTGGGCCTTGGAATAGTGAGGCAGCGAGATTCCTGCGTGCCTGTACGCCGCGGTGGTCAGACCCGAGCAATCGAAGGCCCGCTCTCCTGCCGCGAATGCGATATACGGCTTGCCAATCTGATTCAAGGCGTAAGACAAAGCACGGGCCGCGATGGGACTGACACCCCTGGGGAGCCTGAACTTGCTCTTCTTGCCGGCATGGGTACGGGCGAAGTACTTAGCCGCCCGACGCGCCTCCGCCAACTGCGCTGCACGCCGCGCGCGCTGCTGAGCTTCATAACGCGCCTTGGCTTTTCCTTCTAGCGAATTCAACACTCGTGCAGCGGCGGAGAACTTCGCCTGCATCTCCCGGCGGTGCTGATTCATCCGGGCCACGACCTTGGCATGCTCCACCCGAACGGCAGCGATCTGCCCGCGATCACGCTCAAGGTTGAGGCGCACAGAGGTCACGGCCTGCAACTGCGCACCTTGCCGAGCACCGACCATCGCCAGCATTTCGCTGCGGTCGAGGAGTTGGTTGGCGCTGTTGGCTAGGAGAAGTTCCAGAGACGGACTCATCGTGCCGGAGGTGTAAGCCCTGACGGCGATGGCATCGATAGATGACTGCAACGAACCCATACTGCGCTGAGACAACTTCACGCGGCCTTCGATTGCTGCGAGCCTGCGGTCAAGTTTGCGTTGCTCATCGGCTGCCTCTTGATAGGCCTCAGCAGCAGTCTCTGCCTGGGATTGCAGGTCGTCTACCTGCGCTGTGATGCGGGCGATCTGCTGATTGAGTGAGTCTGCCTGGGCGGCGGGACTCAAGCCGACTGTCACAGTGGAGGCGATTAATGCCAGTGC
>RFTO01000126.1 GCA_009923375.1 Actinomycetota bacterium
CGATTACACCCGAGCCAATTACTGCTATCCAGGAATTCATGATGGTTTCCCATCGCCCAGCGGTGAAGGTGGCTGCCTGCGTGTATTGAAAACCGCGATGATGAGTGTGGCTGCGGCAACGATGAGAACCGGAACTCCCGGTCGCACCCAGGGGCTCACGCCCACTGCGATCACTGCGGCAAGGCCGGACAAAAGCCAGTCATTAAACGACCGCAAGCGCGGCAGGATTAGCGCAGCGAAGCCGCAGGGGATGGCGGCATCGAGGCCGAACTGTCGGGGATCTCCAATGTGTCGCGCAGCGAGAGCACCAATAGCGGTGGCGATATTCCACAAGATGAACACCGATAGTCCGGTGGACCAGAAGGCGTAAGCCGAACGGTCCCGATCTGGCGCGACTTCATCGGAATTTGCGAGAGTTACCGCGGTGGATTCATCGATCGTGACATGCGCATTGAATGCTTTGCGCCAACCGCGAGGATGGACGACCGCCGACAGCCGCAATCCGTACAACCCGTTACGCAATCCCAGAAGTAGCGTGGAGGTCATCGCCGCCGCAGCACTACCTCCTGCGCCAACGATTCCCACGATTGCGAATTGGGATGCGCCGCTGAACAGCAAAAGCGACAACAACTGAGCCTGCCAAGGATTCAGATGTCCTTGTGTGACTGCCAAGGCCCCAAAGGACAAGCCGTACGCCCCAGTGGCTGCGCCGACCGACAGAGCAGTGCGAAGGATGCTGCGTCGATCATTGGGCGGCACATGTGATGCGAGAGTCATGCCCCGTCCGCGACCTCGGGTGCAATGTTGCTCAGCAACCTGAACTCTCGAGGCACCATGTCGGCATCATGTAGCGGCGGAGCAAGGTCGCGAAAAGCTCCGTCGGGGCCAAACCCCTGTCCGCTGAGGAACTCCCGCAAATGTTCGTTGATCTGTAAACACCAGGTGGACACCACTGCAAAACCTTGTCGACGCGCAGCATCAACTGCAGCGTGAATCAAACGTGAGCCGTGGCCCTTGCGGTGATGTTCTGGGTGCACCAGAAGATCCAGGATTTCGATTGCTGGCAACTGCTCGATATCCGCATCCGTACTGGGTGCCATGAGCAACCATCCGACCACTTGATTATCAGTAGTCGCCACGAATGCGCTCACGCCTCGTTGAGTGGTGCCGCCGAGAACGTGTTGCCACCCTTCTTCGACAGTGGCGAGTGGGGGAAGGTACGACTCATCAGTGACGCGCATCCGCCATTGCGCATACGTGCAGGTGAGGATTGACCCGATGTCAGACTGAACTGCCGGGCGGACGAAGTCTGCGCTCATGCGCGCAAGCTCAGATTCTTTCGACCGCGCCATGAGCCGGTGTAGGTGCCGAAGTCGATGAAGAAGCCCAGCACGACCAGGAACCAGCCGAAACCATGGACGTCCCCAGCCCACCATGTCACGACGACGTAGGCCAGCTCGGTCATCGGCAGAAACAACCAGCCGGCCAAGGCGTACCAGTTGTTATCGATCGCCGCTGAGATGCGGTCAGTGAAGATCGCGACCAGCACCAGCGCAAACCGCGGCGTGGCCAGCCCCATGATCATCGCAATGCACCCGCACATGGTGAGTCACCTTAGCGGCAGCGCGCCTGAAATGGTCTCCTGTGATGCGGCGCGGAGCGGGTCACCTACCAAGGTCGCGTTCCAGCGGCATGGCGTGCTTCGCGACTGCTTCACTTGAAGTCGCCGCCGCCAGCTTTGCCGTCCTTCACTCTGAGACGAAGGTGACGCATCGATGTTCGAAGGTCGCTGCGGCACCCGTGCGGCACTGCACGTTTACCCAAGATCGACGTTCGACCTTCGACGCTTAGCTCAGGGTCAGGCGGCGTGAATGGTGGGGGTAGACGTTGGGGTGGCGGAGGCCGCCGCGGCGCCGGCAGCTGCTGTGGCTGCGTGGGCGTCGGCTCGGCGCTGGGCCCAGAGGCGATCCTCTTCCCAGCCGGTCAGTGGCTGCTCGGCCCGTCGTTGGCGGGCAGCTTCGCTCAGGGCGACGATCATCAAGACATCCATGACTGATCTCCTTCATTGCAGTGCTGAGGGTCACCTAAGTGACTTGTGTCACATAGTCTATGTGACACAAGTCACAACACTCACATCGGGCTGCCTTGTGGGGCTCAAACGACACGTTCCGCCTGCTCAAAGCGCGCACGGAGTCCCCGCGTGAATACGCGGGTAGGGTCGGCTTGTGAGCACGAATGCCCCCGGCCAGACCGTCAGCCCTGATTCCCACACCAGTGATGCCCAGGTGCGCTTTCGCAGCGATGTGACCGTCGAGCTGGTGAAGCAGGCGGCCAGCGACGCGGATGTCATTTGGGCCGCGCGTGTGTCGACCAAGGGCGAGCAGTCACTTGAAGACATTGAAGGCGATCCGAGTCGCAGCCAGGGCCTTATCAACTACCTCATGCGCGACCGACACGGTTCGCCGTTCGAGCACTCAAGCATGACTTTCTTCGTGTGCGCCCCGATCTTCGTGTGGCGCGAGCATTTCAGACACCGCATTGCCTCCTACAACGAGGAAAGCGGGCGCTACAAGGTCCTCGACCCAGTCTTCTACGTGCCTAACCGCGAGCGCAATCTCATTCAAATCGGTAAGCCCGGTGCTTACGAGTTTGTTGAAGGGAGCGATGAGCAGCACACATTGGTGCAGGAGCAGACCGAGCAGGTGTGCCGTGAGGCATACGCCGCCTACGAGCGGATGCTTGAAGCAGGAGTTGCGCGAGAGGTTGCGCGCATTGTTTTACCGCTGAACATCTACTCCTCGGCTTACGTCACCATGAATGCGCGAGCGATGATGAACTTCCTCTCGCTGCGCAGAAGTGCGCCGGAATCGCGCTTTCCGTCGTTCCCGCAACGTGAGATCGAGATGGTCGCTGAAAAGTACGAAGCCGCCTTTGCCGAGCTGATGCCGCTGACCCATGCGTCGTTCATTGCCAACGGCCGCGTGGCTCCCTGATGGCTGACGCGCATGCGCCGCTGAGCACCGAGCAGCGACCATTCGGCGAACTCCTCACTGCCATGGTCACCCCGTTCACCGATGACGAACGCATCGACCACGAACGCGCAGCACGGTTGGCTCAACTTCTCGTCGAACGCGGGCATGACGGCTTAATCATCAATGGCACTACCGGTGAATCCGCTACGACCAGTGATGAAGAGAAGTCGGCAGTTCTACGAACAGTCGTGCAGGCTGTTGGCGGTCGGGCCCATGTGCTTGCCGGAGTCGGAACCAATGACACCAAACATTCAATTGAATTGGCCCACGCAGCAGTTGAAGTCGGTGCAACCGGGTTGTTAATCGTGACTCCGTATTACAACAAGCCGCCGCAATCCGGTTTGATTAAGCACTTCACAGCCATCGCCGACTCCACGCCGCTGCCAGTGATGTTGTACGACATCCCAGGGCGCACGGGCGTCGAAATTGAGGAAGAGACATTCGCGGTGCTTGCACAGCACCCGCGAATCAAGGCAAACAAGGATGCCAAGGGCGATCCAGAGTCCGCCAGTCGTGTTATGGCTGCGACGCACTTACCGTGGTATTCCGGCGACGACGCTCTCACTTTGGAGTTAATGCGCCGCGGCGCAGTCGGTGTGGTGTCCGTCGTCGGACACATCGTCGGTGCACGCCTGCGTCAGATGATTGATGCGTTCAACTCAGGCGAGCAAGACGAAGCGCAGCTCATGCATGAATCGCTGATGCCAGTTTTCCAGGGCATCTTCCGAACACAAGGAGTTATCTTGACCAAGGCAGCGCTCGCACTGCTCGGCTTACCAGTTGGTGGGCTTCGCATGCCGCTGGTATCAGCCACCGATGATCAGATTTCAGTCCTTAAGGATGATCTCGCCGCCGCCGGGGTGAGCAACCTGTGACCACCGTGCACCACGAGTTGCCGGCACCACCGGTGCTCCCAGAGGGTGCGATGCGCATCGTCGCACTCGGTGGGCTCGGCGAGATCGGCCGCAATATGGCGGTCTTCGAGCAAGCCGGCCGATTATTGATCGTGGACTGCGGG
>RFTO01000127.1 GCA_009923375.1 Actinomycetota bacterium
CGTTCCAGATCCTCACCAACATCGCGGATGAAGTTTGCTAGTTGGAAGGCGATGCCGAGATCCTTCGCACACTCGAATGCCTGCGCGTCACTGGGCGTCAAGATTGGGACCATCTGCAAACCGATCACCGCAGCTGAGCCGTAGACATACTCATACAGCGCTTCGTAGCTTTCGTAGTGAGTGACCGAGAGGTCCATCCGCATGGAGTGCATGAAGGCGTCAAAGTGAGCCATGTCCAGATTCCAGGTGGTGATCGTGTGGGCGACAGCCCGCACCACCGGGATTCGGCTTTGCCCACCACTGACGCATGCAATCAACTCGCGCTGCAGCTCGTCCAGCGCCGCTGCCTTCTCATCAATTGGGCGGTCATCGCCTAAATCATCGACCACTTCATCGGCGTAGCGCGCGAACCCGTAGAGCGCGTGGACGAACGGGCGCTTAGCCGGTGGCAGCAGCAGTGTGGCGAGGTAATACGTCTTGCCATGCAGGGCATTGAGCTCTCGGGCGATCTCATAATCAGCGCGCAATGCGACATCCCAGATGCCAGCGGCATCGAGGCATCGCGAGGCGGCGCGCCCGGGTCGGGCGGCAGCGCTCAGATCGGTCGGCATGGCGCAATCTTGTCAGCGGCACTGCTGTGTGGTGCGCGTACTAGCCTTCGACGCATCATGAACCGTGTCGTATCGCCCGCAGGGCTGGTGGCAGCCGCAGTGTCGGTGCCGCGATTGCTCCCGCGAGTCTGGTGGTGGCGGTATGTCGTCCCAGGTGTACTGGCGGCCACTCTTGTGACGATCGCTTCCATAAGTGTCGGGCACCTGCCTTTGAGTACCAGCTGGCTGCGCTGGGAATCCGTGATGCGCCTTCGCTCCACCTCGGTCGGTTCCTTCTCCTCGCGGGCGGCGATCGTGGCCGGGCTGGCGATCCTCACCCAATGTTGGCTGGCCTTGGGGGTGGATATCTACGACGGCGCCATCACTGATCGAGATGCGGGCCGACTTGTCGGGGTGATGGCGGCTTGGTGCACGCCACTGCTTGTGTGTGCGCCGATGTTCAGTCGCGATACTTACTCGTATTACCTGCAAGGGCGCTTGATGAACGCTGGCTACAACCCGTACACCACGGGCGTGGATGTCTTACCCGATTGGTTCCTCAACGGCGCCGATCCGATCTGGTCGCAGACGCCGACTCCCTATGGCCCGCTGTTCCTGATGATCGAGCGAGCTGTGGCATTTATCTGCGGGGATAACGCGCTGTTAGCCGCTTTCGCTTTCCGCGCGACGGCGTTGCTTGGCCTGTGGCTGACTGCCTGGGCGCTCATCCGCATCTGTCGCCGAACCCGAAAGCGCACCGCCGCAGCGATCTGGCTCGCGGTGATGAACCCACTGGTGTTGGTGAACATTGCTTGCGCAGGACATAACGACATGTTGATGGTGGCGTTCCTGCTGTGGGCGTGGGACCTGGCGTTGGTGCGGCGGACTTTCTGGTCGGCATTGGCTCTGGCTGCCGCAGTGGGGGTCAAACCGATTGCACTGTTGGCAGTTCCTTTCCTTGCGCTCGCGCATCTGGATATCGCGCCGGCACCTTGGCCGTCGCTACTCACGCGGGTGCGATCCTGGGTGGCCATGGGTGCGACAAGTGTCGGTCTGCTTCTACTGCTCTCGCTGCTTAATGGGACGGGACTTGGCTGGGTGGAAACGATTGTCGCGCCCACCAAACTGCCATCGCCGCTTTCCGTCACCTACACCCTCGGCGTCACCATGGGACACCTGTTTGAGTGGCTGGCAATCATGCGATTTGATGTTGCAGCGACGATATTCAAGGTGGCTGGATTGGCAACCGCGTTGGGCATAGTCGGCTGGATGGCTAATCACCACCGGCGCGGCACAATCATCCACCGCTGCGCCTGGGCGTTCGCCGCTGTTGTGGTGCTCTCGCCGACGGTTCACACTTGGTATCTGCTGTGGGTTGTAGCACTGGCCGCCGCTGCAGGAGTGCGTCGTCGCTGGTTACCGGTGTCGATCATCGCCATCGTGGTGCTGGCAGACGTGGAGATCGCTGGCTCTGGTGCAATTGCTGATACTTATGTGGACTGGCTCGACCAGCTCACGATGGTGCTAGCCGGATTGGCAACGATCGCCGTCGCATTAAGTTGGAAGCGCGAGCGAGAGTTAATCATGACTTTGGGAGATGAGCCGCATACGCCAGTGGTGAACGAGGCTCATCACCCACACAAGATTCCTCAGCCATAAGGCGTGCAGTCGTAAGGCGCGCAGCCATAAGAAACTTTATTGCGCGTCTTGCAGTGTGCGTGAATCAGCGCGGGTAAGCGCGCGAGGTGTAGTTCGGGTCTTGGCCGGTGATGCGCTCAGCTGCCAATCGGCCTGAGACGAGCACCATCGGAACGCCAACTCCGGGCTGGGTACCTGAACCGACGAACACCACGTTCTCACCCCAGAGGTTTCCTGGGCGAAATGGTCCGGTCTGCTCGGATGAGTGAGCGCTGGCAAATGGCGCGCCGGCTTCCATTCCGCGGTCTGCCCAGTCCTGCGGCGTGGTGAGGTGCTCCACCTCGATGGAGTCGCCGAAGCCGATGTAGCCACGCTTCTCAAGTTCACCGACCAACTCATCGCGGTAACGGTTCGTCTCACGCGACCAATCGATGTCCGCACGCAGGTTTGGGGTAGGCGCGAGAACGTAATAGATGTGCTTGCCATCTGGCGCAAGCGATGGATCGGAATGGGTCGGACTTGTGACCAGGATGCTCGGGTCGGTCATTAAGCGCTGCTCGTCGATCAACTCAGTGAAGACCTGCGCCCACTGCTGGCCAAAGTGGATGTTGTGGTGGGCGATTTGCGAATACTTCGCATTCGATCCTGCCAGAAGCAGGAAGCACGAGGGGGAGTACTTCAGTCGCTTAACCGACCACGGCTCTAACCCAAGCAGGTCGCGGTAGGCGACGGGCAGATCCGGGTTCAAGATAACCGCATCGGCCGCGATCCGTTCACCATCTGTGGTGATCACAGCCGTCGCTCGCTCGCCCTTGCGCTCGATCGTGGACACCGTTGTGTTGTAGCGGAACTCCACACCGTGCTTTGCTGCGGCGGCCGCCATTGCCGCTGGCACCGCGTGCATCCCGCCCTTGGGGAAGAACACCCCAGAGACCGAATCCATGTAGGCAATCACCGCATAAATCGCCAGTGCGTCGTACGGGGAAAGCCCTGCATACATCGATTGGAAAGAGAAAATGCGCTGGGTGCGCGGATCACGGAGATACTCGTTCACCTTCGGCGCCAGCTTGCGGAATCCACCGATGGCCACCAGCTTCGCCAGATCGGGGGTGAGCAAGTCGAAGGGTGAATCAATGTTGCGATCGATGAAATCCTTCATCTCGTACTTGTAGAGTTGGCCGACGAAGTCCACGTACTTCTCATAACCGCGGGCCTCGCGGCTGCCGATGACGCGTTCGATCTCCGCCGACATTTCGCCGGTGTCGGCGTGCACATCCAGACGACTTCCGTCGGGGTAGAACGCGCGGTAAAGCGGCGAGACGGGCTCCATCTGGAGCCAATCTTCCATCCGCTCACCAACACAATCGAAGGCATCGGCGATGAGGTCGGGCATGGTGAGCACAGTCGGTCCGGTATCGAACTCGTATCCGTCGATGCTGAGACGACCAGCGCGCCCACCGGGGATCGCTTCGCGCTCCACGACAGTCACCTTGCGGCCGGTCGATGCCAGGCGCAAAGCGGCCGAGAGCCCACCAAGGCCAGCACCCACAATCACAACGTGGTCAGTAGGTCCCTGGACAGTGGCAACTCCGGGCGTCAAGCGCCGTCGCCATGAGCGAATCTGCGAGGGGAGTCCGAGGCCGGCACTCATGCCCGCACCTGATTTGTTGCTACAAAGTCTGAATCGCTCATCAATTCGCCCACGGTGGCAACCCTAGG
>RFTO01000128.1 GCA_009923375.1 Actinomycetota bacterium
CGGTGACATCGTCGCCGCGCTGCTCGATGACGAGGCGACTGTCAAGGTGTTCAAGCGGGATAAGGAAGGCCACGTGTGGCTGATGCCTCGAAACCGCGACTACACGCCCATCGCCGGTGATAACGCCAGCATCATGGGCAAGGTCGTCACCGTTTTACGTCGTGTGTGATTCTCGCTTTAGCTGTCGAGATCGGAATGAAGTCGCTCTAACGACTGCCTCACTTGCTCTGCGTCAGTTGTCCACCAAAACGGCGGCAGGCTCGAGCGCAGATATGAGCCATAGCGTGCATTAGCTAAGCGCGAATCCATCACGGCGATAACCCCGCGGTCGTCCATGCTGCGAATCAGGCGGCCGGCGCCTTGTGCCAGGAGCAGAGCAGCACGCGGAATCGAGACTGTCATGAAGCCACCCCTGCCCTGCTCATCTGCCTTGGCTGAACGTGCCGAGGTCAACGGCTCATCGGGTCGCGGGAAGGGAATACGGTCGATAACCACAAGGGTGCAGGCATCACCAGGCACGTCAACCCCTTGCCACAAACTCAAGGTGCCGAACAAACTTGTCGCTGGCTCGGCGGCGAATCGATCGATGAGGTCACCGACTGAATCCCCTCGACTTTGAACGATGACAGGTAAGGAGTCGCTCAAGCCGCGCTGCGCCAACTGAGCTTTGACATATTCCTGGGCCCGCTCCACCGCCCGCCACGAGGAGAACAAGGCCAAGGTGCGACCCCCGGCAGCGATGAGCAACTCCGTCAACTCCAGTAGTGCGGCACTAGGTAAGCCGTCGATACCAGGTGGTGGCAGATGTGCGGCGCAATACAAGATTCCTTGCTTACCGTGATCAAACGGAGTGCCCACATCAAGTTCACGATGTGATTGATCGGCACCGACGGTCAAACCGATGGAAGTCGCCAACGGACCGAAACTGCCGCCGATTCTTAACGTCGCACTTGTCAACACCACCGGCGTGACATCGATCAGATGCTCGGAGAGTAATTCCGCCACCGACATCGGGGCGATATGAAGGCTCGCTGTGCGACGAGCTGGAAGGCTTAACCACACCACATCGTTGCCAGTGCGAGATAGGAAGCCGCCAGCGATGTCGTGAACCTCATCAACGGCTCCTCGGGCCCGTTGCTTGGCTGCAGCTTCATCGAGGTCAGCCGCATCCACACCACGCTCGCCGCTGAACTGCGATGCAACAGCGTGACAAGCATCGCGAACGTTGGTCAGCGCCAAGAAGAGTGGTCCTTCGATCTCCTCCAGAATCTGCGTTTGATCTTCCCCTAGATTGAACGCATCGAGTGCATCCGTTAATCGCTGCCCGGCCGCGGTGAGTCGATCGGCAATGTCAACATCGATAAAGCGTCGGGCACGAGTTGCTGCCCGTTCGATTGCGGCAGCATTCAACTCGGCAGCGGCTGTGCTTGTGGCACGATCGACGAGCTCATGGGCTTCATCGATGATGATGGCATCGTGATCGGGTAGCACCGGAATCTGCTCGACGACATGGATGGCGAGCATTGCGTGATTGGTGACGATGATGTCCGCGGTGCGAGTTAGCTCGCGGGCTTTCTCAACGAAGCAATCAAATCCGTATTGACATTTCGTCGGACCAACACACTCGCGCCGTTGAACCGAGATGCTGCGCCACAGTTGAACCGGCAGATCCTCGCGGTAGTCATCCCTGTCTCCAGTGTCTGTCTTATCCGCCCACACGCGTAAGGCCTTTGCCTGCTTGCCAAGTCGACTATTGGGTTCGGCGAAGAGATCCATCTCCGAGTCGTCTTCTGGCACATCACGATGCAGCTTGTCCAAACAGACGTAGTTGTGGCGACCCTTTAAGACTGCGAAGGTCGGGCGTCGCGATAGCAAGGGCTCCAATGCGTCAGCAAGGCGCGGCAGATCTCGGTCCACCAGTTGCCGCTGCAGGGCCAACGTGGCCGTGGCGATGATTACCGGACCATTGCCAGGCGCCACTGCATGAAGGATCGCTGGCACGAGGTAGGCCAGCGACTTACCCGTGCCGGTGCCAGCCTGGACGAGAAGCGGAGTTCCGTTGGACAACGTGTCAGCGACTGCCTGCGCCATCTGCTGCTGACCCGCGCGCTCATCTCCGCCGACAGCGGCAACTGCGGCAGCCAAGGCAGCGGCGACGCTCAAAGCGTCGCCGCCAGAATCTTGCGAGGGGTCTGGCGAAGAATCTCGGGTGGTCGCCTCAGTCACGAGGGCATCGTGTCAGACATAGTCGCGAGCATGAAGGTGACGTGTCGCTCATGTGGTTATGCCGGCGATCGGGCGGGGCATGTGTGCCCAACCAAGCAGGTGCATGAGCAGGTGCCCAACCAAGCAGGTGCCCAACCAAGTGAATCCCCGAGGTCGCGACAACAAAGCGTGTACTCAGCAGGAAGCGACTAGATCTGCAAAGCTGGATCAATCGGCACCATCACGGCTCGAATCGCCCGCCGCCACTTCTGGTGGCACATGGGCGACCACATGCGTGCCCGAATCGAAGTGCTCATGAGTGGCGACCTCACCTTGCCGAAAGACCGCAGAGACCAATGCACCTTCTGTGTAAGGAATCACAGCGTCGATAAACACGTGTGGCCTCGGCAGCAGGGAGTCAAGTAAGACGAGCAAGTCGTCGATCCCCTCGCCCGTGTGGCTAGATACGACAATCGCCGACGGCTCAGCTCGCTTGATCCGTGATATTACGAATGGATCCGCGATATCTGCCTTGTTCAGCACAATCAACTCCGGCAGATCCGCACCGCCTGTCTCTGCGAGCACCTCGCGCACAGCGTTGATCTGCAACTCGGGCTCGGGGTCGCTGGCGTCGACGATATGCAAGACCACATCAGCCGCCGACACTTCCTCCAGGGTCGAGCGAAACGCTTCAATGAGTTGATGTGGGAGGTGCCGGACGAAGCCGACCGTGTCTGTGACGGTGAATTCGCGACCCATCGGAGTGACCGCTCGTCGGGTGGTTGGGTCCAACGTTGCGAACAGCGAGTTCTCCACCAAGACTCCCGCACCGGTTATGCGATTGAGCAACGACGATTTCCCAGCGTTTGTGTAGCCGGCGATCGCCACCTGCGGATTTGCCCCGGCGGTGCGTCGCTGACGTTTCGTGTTACGCACGCGCTCCATCGCCCGAAGGTCGCGTCTGAGTCGTGCAATCTGATCGTTGATACGTCGTCGATCGGTCTCGATCTTTGTCTCACCTGGACCGCGCGTGCCGATACCACCAGCTTGACGGCTCATGGCCTCGCCCCAGCCGCGCAGACGCGGAAGCATGTATTGCATCTGCGCGAGCGCCACCTGGGCCTTACCTTCGCGACTGCGCGCATGCTGGGCGAAGATGTCCAGAATCAACCAGGTTCGGTCAACCACCTTGATCTTGGTTAATTTCTCAAGTTGCTGCAATTGCCCAGGTGATAGCTCACCATCGCAGATGATCGTGTCAGCACCGAGTGTGAGAGCGACATCCCTTAACTCCTTGGCCTTACCAGAGCCAATGTAAGTCGCCGGGTCAGGCTTGTCGCGGCGCTGCACCATGCCTTCCAGGACCACCGAACCAGCCGTCTCCGCCAAGCGGGCGAGTTCCTGCATCGAACGCTGCACATCGGTTGCTGTGCCGGAAGTCCAGACACCGACCAAGACGACCTTCTCAAGTCGAACTTGGCGATATTCAACCTCGGTGACGTCTTGCAGCTCGGTGCCCAGCCCCGCAACGCGGCGCAGCCCAGCGCGCTCCTCCAACTCCAACTGGCCGGTGGTTGGCTCATCCCAGCCCTCTGTCCACGTGCGTTCAGTCACGAGTCTGCTCGACTGCCCGGA
>RFTO01000129.1 GCA_009923375.1 Actinomycetota bacterium
CGATCCAGCCCCTACAATTATATAGTCGAAATCCATCTCGTCGTATGGCGGTGTGGGTGTCACCGGCGAGGCTGCTGTCGGAGATGGTGAGGCAATGATGTCGGGGACATCTTTGAATACGTCGTCCCCGAGGCCGGCAATCAACTCGTTCCACGCGTCATCACCACTCGCAGGAGGCTTTGCAGCCTGATCGTCCGCCATGGCGTCACTCTAAACCCGCAAGTGGATGCAAAGGTGCTGGCCGACAATTCGCATCAGTGTGTGTACCTGCGATATGAATCTGCCGTCCTTGGGTGAGTGCATGGTGATCAATCACGCGCGGGCAACTTAGGCTTACCACGTGATGTATCAGGTGATCCGCATGATGTTCGCGTGGCCAGTGACCCGGCTGTGGTGGCCGAAGATTCGCGGCCGCAAGAACGTACCCGCCCGCGGGGGAGCGTTGATCGCAGGCAACCATGTGTCGTTCTCAGACTCGATCTTTGTCCCCGTCGCACTTCGACGCATGATCACATTCCTTGCCAAGCAGGAGTACTTCGTCCGGCCTGGCTTCCTCGGCAAACTTTCGAAATGGTTTTTCAGTGGCGTCGGTCAGGTGCCGGTGGATCGCAGCGGCGGACGCTCCGCAGAGGCCGCAATCCGCACCGGTGTGGATGTGCTGAAGCGCGGGCGACTGCTCGGCATCTACCCCGAGGGCACTCGCTCACCCGACGGTCGCTTGTATCGAGGCCGCACCGGCGCCGCCCGAATGGCGATCGAAGCGCAGGTGCCGGTGATTCCTGTGGCTGTCACGAATACCTTCTGGATTCAGCCCACCGGTCAGTTGCGTCCGCGACTCGGTCGTCGCATTGGCATTTACTTCGGCGAGCCCATCGAGACCACCAAGTGGGCTGGTCGCCACAGCGATCCTGCGGCCATGCGCGAACTCACCGACATGGTCATGAAGGCGTTGCAGGAGCTCGGTGGCCAGGAGTACGTGAACATCTACGCCACCAAGGCCAAGGAACTCATCAAGGAAGGTATCGACACGGCGCAGTGGGCGCGGGAGCACAAGTCAGCCGAGTGAGGCTTCTCTCGAGCGGTTCCTTTCTGTACGGCTTTGGTGACGCATTCGAGCGGCATGGCGTGCTTCGCGACTGCTTCGCTTGAGGTCGCTGCCGCACCCATGCCGCACTTCACGCTGGCTTAGGGGGTGTCGGCTGGCATCGCGTTCGTGCGACTTGACGTGCTTCCTTGAGATGTTGGGCGAACTGCATGGTTAGTGCTGGCCGATGTCGGTGAGCAAGGTTTGGAACCAGTCAACTTTGTGATTGAAGTGCTTACCGCCCTTGATGCGAGAGAACTCCACTGGCCGCAAGACGCCGCCTTGCTCTTCATCCTGGCCGATGAGGCCGGGTGTGCCAGCGAGAGCTGCATCGACGGCAGCGATCGCGCACTCTTTGATCAAAGCGAGGTCTCGCTCGTTGGCTGGCGCACTGCGGGCGAAATAGCCGCTCTTTTGGACCAGTACCTTCTCGGCGCCGATCATCGGCGCGAATTGCGAGGCGAACCACTGTCCTGGGTTGATGAGGTCGATCTTGACGTGGCCGAAGGCGTCACGCGGGACTTCCTGTCCCTTGGCTTGCATGTCGGCGACGATCGAGTCGACACCGGCGCCCTCGGAGAGGAACACATTCACATTGCCGACTGTGTCCATCACGGTCTTGAGGCGTGCGGCTTGGGTAGCGATGTCGACTTCTGCTTCTGGCACAAACACCGCATGGATATCACGACGAATCCGCGAGACGCCGAACTCCGGTAGCCAATCCTGATCATCGAGTAAGTCTCTGTATGCCAGTGCTGTGGCGGCGGTTAACCAACCGCAGTGCCGGCCCATGACCTCGTGCACGACCAAGGTGCGCGGGTTGGCTGAGTGCTCCGAGACAACGTTACTGAAGAACCGAGCGCCCTCGTCCGCGGCTGTCCAGGCACCGAGGCTCTGCGCGATTGGCACGATGTCGTTATCGATTGTTTTGGGTAGGCCGACGACTGTCAGGGCGTAACCCTCCTGCTCGAGGAAGTGCGCCAGATCGGCCGCGGCAGTGTTGGTGTCATCACCGCCAATGGTGTGTAAAACGGTGATGCCGTCGGCGGTCAGTTGGTCTGCTGCGACTCGCTGCGGGTCCTGTCCCGGCTGCACAAGACCACGTTTGACGCAGTCGTCGATGTTGGTCATCTTCACCCGCGAGTTACTGATTGGCGATCCGCCGAAAGCCCGCAATCGGCCGACGTTAGCTCGCACAGTCGGGGTGACAGGGATGCTGTCCCCTCGCAGAAGGCCTGCGTAGCCGCCACGGTAGGCGATGATCTCCGCGTCCGGTGCAACCTCACTCCACCGTTCGATTAAGTCAGCAACGGCAGCCGACAGGCATGGAGCCAATCCGCCGGCGGTAAGGAGTGCAACCTTGTGCGTAGTCATGCTGCTAAGTCTAGAAGCGCACGAGGCGGCAGGCATCGTCCCGCGCAGGGCTTCTACGATTGCACCATGACCGTCGTCTGGCCGAATCTCCCTGCATCACAGCAGCCTGTGTGGCCCGATGCCGCCGAGGTGGAGTCAGTCCGTCACCGGCTCTCGGAATTGCCACCCCTGGTGGTGGCTCATGAATGCGATCGGTTGACAACTTCTTTGTCGCGCGCCGTCATCGGTGAGGCATTCGTGTTACAGGCGGGCGACTGCGCGGAGACGTTTGCCAACAACACCTCGACCTCGTTGTCGGCGAGAATTCGCACGATCTTGCAAATGGCTGTTGTCCTGACCTACGGCGCGAGCGTGCCGGTGGTGAAGGTCGGCCGACTCGCCGGGCAGTTCGCCAAACCTCGCAGCGACCAGTTCGAGTTGGTGGACGGAGTTCGCTTGCCGGCGTACCGCGGAGATGCGGTCAACGGTTTCGAGCGCACCGAAGAATCCCGACGCCACGACCCGCAGCGATTACTGCAGGCCTACCAAGCCTCAAGCTCGGCACTGAACTTGATTCGCGCCTTCACACAAGGTGGCGCGGCAGACCTGCGACAGGTGCACTCGTGGAACCAAGATTTCGTCCGACACAGTGAGATTGGCGCGCGTTACGAGACACTCGCCGGCGAGATCGAGCGGGCATTGGCGTTCATGAACGCTTGTGGTGTGGATGACGAGCAGTTCAGGTCCGTGTCCTTCTACTCATCTCATGAGGCACTTCTACTCGATTACGAGCAGCCGCTCGCACGAGTGGACGAAAGCAACGGCCGCCTTTACGACACCAGCGCACACATGTTGTGGATTGGTGATCGCACCCGCGCACTCGATGGCGCCCATATCGATTTCGCATCGAAGATTGCCAATCCGATCGGCTGCAAAATCGGTCCGACGACGTCGATTGCCGATGCCGTCGCGATCGTTGAAAAACTCAACCCCGAGGCGTTGCCTGGACGATTGACCTTAATCACGCGACTAGGGGCCGGCGCGGTTCGCGATTTGCTGCCGCCGGTTATCTCCGCGGTTGAGGCAACTGGAATTCCGGTGGTGTGGATGTGCGACCCGATGCACGGAAACACCTTGACTTCGACTTACGGCCGCAAGACTCGCGACTTCGCTGATGTTATCGGCGAGGTGCGCGGGTGGTTCGACGTTCACCAGCAGCTGGGCACGACCCCGGGTGGGGTGCATATCGAGCTCACGGGAGACGATGTGACGGAATGCCTCGGCGGCGGGGAGATGCTCGATGACGCAGCCCTGGAGAACCGTTATGAGACGTTGTGCGATCCGCGGTTGAACCGCGTTCAGTCGATTGAGCTC
>RFTO01000130.1 GCA_009923375.1 Actinomycetota bacterium
GAAGTCACGGGCACATTGTGTCGGATGACCCGAAGATCCCTGTGGTTGCACCGATGGGTGCGGCGAAGTGTCTGCCTATCTGCGCGATGGCGGCGTAACCTTGCTGTATGGCTTTGTATGCGGCTTATGCCTCCAACCTTCACCCAGGATTGATGGCGCAGCGCGCGCCTCACTCGCCGGTGCGCGGGCGCGGTTGGATTCACGGTTGGCGCCTCACTTTCGCCGGAGAGGATCGCAGTCTGGAAGGCGCACTCGCCACCATCGTCGAGGACATCGCCCACTCAGTCTTTGTCTCGGTCTACGACCTCACTCACCTGGATGCGCAAGCGCTCGACACCTGGGAGGGCGCCGACCTTTCGCTTTACCGCAAGATTCATGTGCGCGTCAGCCTTGATGACGAGGAGCCGGTGACAGCGTTTGCATACGTCATGGAGGATTACGAAGGCGGCCTTCCCTCTGCGCGCTATGTGCAAATGATCGCCGATGCAGCGCTGGCAGCCGGAGCACCGGAGGATTACATCTTCCGGCTTCTCACCCGCCCTAGCCGGCCGGCGTTGTGATGATTGTGGCTGCCTCACGATGACCATTGATCCAACTGCCACCACATCCGAAACCACACCCAGAACCACACTTGCCACCGCTGCTGAAACGATGCACATCGATCCCTATCAGCAAGCCGAGCAAGCTGCCGCACAACTTCTCGGACTCACCAGCCGGCAGCACCAGATTGCCGTGGTCCTCGGATCGGGTTGGCTGCAAGCCGCCGATTGCCTTGGCACGATGGACCACGACATCGAGAGCTCACAGGTCGCCGGCTTTGCCGCAGCCGGGGTGCAAGGGCATGCCGGCCGCATTCGAAGCATCACCACAGAGCAGGGCGCTGCGGTGTTGGTGATTGCCGGCCGCACGCACCTTTATGAAGGCCGCGGTGTCGACGCAGTTGCACACGGCGTCCGCACCGCTCGCGCAGCCGGATGCAAGGTCGTGATTCTCACTAATGGCTGCGGCGGTATCAACACTGCTTTCACACCAGGCACGCCGGTGCTCATCAGCGACCACATCAATTACACCGGCCGCACATCGCTGACTGGCGCGCGATTCGTCGACATGAGTGCGGCATACAGCCCGCGGCTGCGCGCACTTGCTCGAGAGGTGGATCCGAGCTTGGGTGAAGGTGTCTACATCCAGTTCGCTGGACCGCAGTATGAAACCCCCGCCGAGATTCGAATGGCCCAAGCGATGGGCGCTGATCTGGTTGGCATGTCCACCGCGCTGGAGGTGATCGCGGCCCGCGAGGTCGGCTTGGAGGTGTTGGGAATCTCCCTAGTGACCAATGTCGCCGCCGGCTTATCTGATGGCACGCTGAGCCACGCAGAAGTCCTCGCTGCCGGGCTTGCCGCCGCCCCCCGCTTGGGTGTTCTGCTGCGCGACATCATCGCCCGCATCCAAGGTTGACCCATCTCGTCGAGGGCACGACCGATCGCTATGAAGGAGCCACGCATGCTCACCCCGTTGCCTGATTTACTGCCACAGGCGCAGAGTTGGCTGGAGGAAGATCCAGATGCGACCGCCCGCAGTCAGCTAGCCCTACTCATGGAGCACGCCGAGCCCGGTAACGATGCTCATCGCGAGCTCGCTGATTGTTTTGCCTCTTCCCTGCAATTTGGCACTGCCGGACTTCGCGCTGAGATGGGGCCGGGACCTAACCGTATGAACCGAGTGACCGTCGGGCGCGCTGCCGCAGGGCTGGCGGCGTACATCAACAGCATTGAACCGCCGACTCACCGCAGCGGCCATCTGGTCATCGTCGGCTACGACGGCCGCCACAACTCTGATGTTTTCGCACGCGACACCTGCGAGATCCTTACCGGCGCTGGGATCGAGGTGGCGGTGCTGCCACACATGATGCCAACTCCCGTGCTGGCATTCACAGTGCAACATCTCGGTGCCAGCGCTGGTGTGATGGTCACTGCCAGCCACAACCCGGCTGCAGACAACGGTTACAAGGTTTATCTCGGCCCGGGCGTTGGCGTGCTGGATGGCACGGATTACAACGGCTCGCAGATCATCTCGCCGCAGGATACGCAGATCTCTGCATGCATTGAGAAAGTTGGCGTTCTGCGGGATGTGCCTCGACGGGACGACTGGTTGATGCTAGACCACGGGGTCGTCGGGGATTACCTCCATCGCGCACTGACCGCTCTCGGCGATGGTCCACGGAAAGTGCGAGTGGTGCACACAGCCATGCATGGAGTCGGCACTGAGGTGTTCAGTCAGCTATGTGCGCTCGGGGGATTCACTGACATCGCACATGTGCCGCAGCAGGCTCTGCCCGATCCCGACTTTCCCACAGTCGCGTTCCCCAACCCGGAGGAACCAGGCGCACTCGATCTGGCGTTCGCCCTGGCGCGGGATGTGACCGCGGATGTGATCATCGCGAACGATCCCGATGCCGACCGCTGTGCGGTCGCGATCGTTGACGATGGGCAATGGCGGCGACTCACTGGCGACGAAGTGGGCATGCTGCTCGCTTGGTGGTTGGTCACTCGTCGCGCGCTCCCCAGCCACACCCACATCCACTGGCCAGCAGATGCCACGCTTGCGACCAGCATCGTGTCCTCGCCGTGGCTCGCAGACTTCGCCGCAACCCAAGGGCTGAACTTTCGCGAGACTCTCACCGGATTCAAATGGCTCGCGCAGATCCCCGCGATGGTGTTCGGCTACGAGGAAGCGCTGGGTTACGCCGTGGATCCTGCGGCTGTCCACGATAAGGATGGAATCACCCCAGCGCTCGTGGTGATGGAACTTGCCGCTCACGTGCTGGCACACGGCAGTTCACTGAGTCAGACGTTGAAGGAGATCACGGCCGAGCACGGGCGCTGGTTCACCACTCAAGTGTCAGCGCGCATGGCAGATATGTCCGCCGTGCCGGCGCTGATGCGCAGGCTGGTCGCCTCGCCTCCTGCCGATGTTGCGGGCATCGCCATCACTACTCGAGACGATTTAAGCGCTGGTGTGGATGGGCTACTTCCGACAGATGGAGTGCGCTGGTACCTCGCTGACGGCTCGCGAATCATCATTCGCCCAAGTGGCACCGAACCCAAGGTCAAGTGCTACATCGCCAGCCGAACATCGGATGCGATGTCAGCTCTGGCTGCCGTGGTGCCGCAACTGCTGACCAACTAACCGCCTGCAATTGCCCACATCGCGCCACATTCGGCTTATCAATCGCCGGGCAGATGGGACCAACCTTGGATGTCATGGCGGCCGTCAGCGCGCATCTGGGAGCCGCGAATAACACCCTCGAGCTTGAAGCCCGCTTTGGCGAGTGAGCGCTGCTCGGGGATGTTCTCAACATCTGTGGATGCCTCGACTCGGTGGATGCCCTCATCATGAAGACACTGCGCGAGGAGTCGTTGTGCGATTGCGCCAATGCCTTTACCTCGCCACACCGTCGCAAGTGCGATGCCGATATTCGCAGCTTTGGAGCCAGGGGATGGTCCGTACCAAATCCAATGGGAACTCATATCCCCCACCGGCACCACCGAGATTCCGTCATCTAGCTCGATCACCCAGCGGCGCAATTCCATGGAGCGCGCCTCGGGTGCGTATTCACCCCAGTTGTCGTATTCGGACTCTGTGCCCTCGATGACGACCTTCTCCTTAACCTCGCGGATACTCACATTGCCATCTGGAATGTGTGTAGACATTCGGCCTCCCTCGCTCGTCTTTGATGTCGCCGATCTTGGTTCAGGGAAAAATGTAATGTGCAGTCGTCGCTGCACCTGCATTACTTACACCTGCATTACC
>RFTO01000014.1 GCA_009923375.1 Actinomycetota bacterium
TTGTTCATCGGGGATGTCCGCCTGCTGCATCATGGCTGTTGTTGCTTCGCTGATGGTGTCGGCCACCGGCGCTGCGAATCTTGCCCAGTCGTCGGCGGTCTCCTGCATCCACTGCTTCGGGGTCCACGATGTGAGTTCTGCAGGCGTTGCGGGAAGGTCTGTCGCGGCATCGACCCAACCGGCGCACAAACCTGCTAGCCCATCCAAAGTGGCGGGTGCGGCGTTGGCGCTAAGAGCTGGCGCGGAAGTCGAGTCGGCGGCGGCAGCCGCAATAAGCCCTGCACCTGTGACCGCACTCTGTCCTTGTGCTTGGGACATGGCTCGCCCTAGCGACTGGAGCATCTCGCCCAGACCGGCGAGCGGGTTGTTCGGGTCGCCGTTGGAGGAAGGATCATCGGGTGATCCGAATCCGAATCCGAATGGAATCGACATGGTTCCTCCTGGGGGCTCTCTGGGTGGGTATCGCGCCCCCACCCATGTTCATATCCGTTGTGCGTCCGCTGTACGGGCCTACCCGCATTCATGAACGTACTGCTTTCATCCATTGTTCCCAAGTGCAGCGCTGAGCATGACCGCTTTATGAGAGGAACTCTCATCCAATCATGCGGCAGCAACTCACAGCAACTCGCCGCGGCTCGTTAGTGTTGCGGTGTGGCGATTCTGTGGTGGTGGGCGATTCCCACGTGCGTGACACTCGCTGCTTACACCTGGGTGACGTTCAGTCGCCGTTCAGACCGTTTCCGCCGGTCGCAATCTGCGATGCAGCGGATGACTCGCTTCCGCACTGCGATGCGTGAAAGTCGACGCCATGGATAACAACGAGCTGACGCCTGGTCGACCCAATGATCGACCTCGTGAGATGCGCGGGCTGGACATGACCCCGCGTCGTCGACAGGGGATCTCCGCACTTCTGCTGACCGGCTTGTTACTCGGCATTGTGACTGTCTTACCGATGCCATACGTATCGCTCAGCCCCGGTCCCACCTTCAACACCTTGGGCGAAGTCAAGGGTGTTCCGCTGGTGAAAATCTCCGGCCACAAGATCTACGAAACAACTGGTCAGCTCGACATGGTGACAGTGCATCAGAACGGCGGACCAGAGGGCGGGCTGACATTGGGTGAGGCCGTGCGCGCTTGGATCGACCCCGCGTCCGAGGTGATCCCGAGCTCGGTGATGTTCGCGCCAGGCTCGACGAATGCGCAGGTGAAGGCGGCGAACAAGGCGATGTTCACCGGTTCGCAGAGTGCGGCAGTTGCCGCAGCAATGGCGTATCTGAAGATTCCCACAACCACCTCCACAATTGTGTCTTCCGTAGTGACGGGTCTGCCGGCGGATGGGCCGTTGGAGCCCGGGGACCAGATCGTCAGCATCAATGGGGTGACAATCACCGGACCCAAGTCGGTGACTAAGGCCATTCGACCATTGCCAATCGGCAGCAGCGTCACCTTTGTTGTGTTGCGCCACGACGCTCGAGTCACGGCGACAATGAAGACTATCGAGAACCCGAAACACAAAGGAACGTCGTACGTCGGAATCATGATTGACACGTATGCCAAGGCACCGTTTCCCATCGACTTCACTCTCGCGCATGTTGGGGGTCCCAGTGCGGGGATGATGTTCACTCTCGCACTGATCGACAAGTTGACGCCAGGTGCGATGGCCAACAACCAACACATCGTCGGAACGGGAACGATCGATCCCACCGGGGAGGTAGGCGGAATCGGTGGGATCGCGCAGAAGATGATCTCCGCAAAACGCTCCGGTGCGTCGCTATTCCTCGCCCCTAGTGAGAACTGCGTAGATGTCGTCGGACACATTCCCGATGGATTGCAGGTGGTGCGAGTGGCAACCCTTGTGGATGCTGTGAAGGCGGTAACGGCGTATGGACGTGGAAGCCGCTCCGGCCCGGCCCTGTCTCCCTGCACATCCAACTGACGCTCGTCGCTTGACGCTGTCATAAATTTCCAGTTGCGCCGGTTCGGTGACCTCATTCACGAGTAGTCTCGCGCACTGAAGGAGTGTGTCATGAGCCAAGTCAATGTTCCGCCGTCTCGCCAGAGTGATCACGACCGCAGGCGCAGGGCGTGGGTGCCGACAATCATTACCGTGGTGACTATCGCCATCCTCGGCTCGGTTGCAGTCTCGATGGTCACCGATTGGCTTTGGTACAAGTCGGTTGCAGCACAGTCGGTGTACTCGACGTTGCTGGCATCCAAGCTGGCACTCTTCGCCATTGGCGCAGTCCTGATGGGCACAGTCGTGGCACTGAACTCATCCTTGGCGTGGCGCGCCCGCCCGGTGTTCGCCTCGGCAGCACAGAACTCCGCCGCAAGTCGCTATTTCGAATTGATGAGCACTCATGGCCGGCGCATCGTGATTGCGGTGTCGGCCCTCGCCGCACTCATTAGTGGAATGTCGCTGTCCGGTAAGTGGGCTGTCGTGCAGTTGTTCTGGAACTCGCAACCCTTCGGGCAGACCGACGCCCAGTTCCATCGAGACTTCGCCTTTTACGTTTTCGATTACCCTTTCTACCGCTTGGTCCTGGGATTCAGTTTGTCCCTCATCACAGTGTCCTTCATCGCCGCTGCAGTGGCCTACTACCTCAGCGGAGCGATTGCCTTCCAAGCTCAGGCCGGAAACCGCATCACTCGGTCCGCACAGATCCACCTCGCCTCCTTGGTGGCTCTCTTCCTCGTCGTTCGATCAGTGAGTTACTACCTAGATCGCTTCGGCTTGGCATTGAAGGACTCCGGTCTCATCACTGGACTTCGCTATGTGGACATACACGCACACCTACCGGCACTGGAGATCATGAGCGGGGTGTCGCTGCTCTGCGCTGCTCTGCTGGTGTTCGGTGTAGTGCGCGGGGGATTGCGCCTGCCTGCATTGAGTCTGATCGTGATGTTTGGCACCGCAATTTTGGTTGGCGGCATTTACCCCGCAATCGTCCAGCAACTGCAGGTCAAGCCCTCCGAGGTTGTGAAGGAGGCGCCGTACATCGCCCGTCATATCGATGCCACACGCGAGTCCTACCAACTGACCACGGCTGATGTGAAGGACTATGCGGCCGCTGCCGTGCCCTCGAAAGCGAGCTTGCAGAAGGATGCTGGCACCCTCGGCGCTGTGCGTCTGCTCGACCCGTACGTCATGTCGACCACCTTCTCGCAGCTGCAACAAATCAAGGGCTTCTACTCGTTCCCCGCCACCCTGGATGTGGATCGGTATGAACTGAGCGGCGGCACTCGCGGAACCTTGGTGGCAACTCGTGACATCAACCTCGACGGCCTCGACCCGGCGCTGCGCAACTGGGCAAACGACCACATCGTGTTCACCCACGGTTTCGGGTTGGTGGCCGCTTACGACAACACCGCCGATCCGGCGGAGGGCAAGCCAGTGTTCACTGAGAGCGACATCCCCCCACGTGGAAACTTGAAGGTCAAGCAGCCGCGGGTGTACTTCGGTGAGTCATCGCCGGCATTCTCGATTGTTGGCGCGGCGAAGGGTGCGTCACCGACGGAGTTCGATTACCCCACAGATGCCGGTGCAACGGGCCAAGCGAACTACACCTATCAAGGTAAGGGAGGTGTATCAATCGGTTCGCCGTTGATGCGCTTGTTATTCGCCTCGAAGTACAAAGATGCGAATTTCCTGCTGTCGAATCTGATCAATTCGGATTCCCGCATCCTCTGGGATCGCGCACCTACAACCCGTGTGCAGAAAGTCGCGCCGTGGCTCACGCTGGACGGCGATCCTTACCCGGCGGTCATCAATGGTCGCATCACCTGGATTCTCGATGCCTACACAACCACCGCGAATATTCCTTACGCAGCGCACACCACTCTGGGAGAGGTCACCATCGACTCCCTGACGGGTCAGCCGATGTCTCAGGAAAGCGTCAATTACATCCGCAACTCGGTGAAGGCGACCGTCGATGCCTACGACGGCACGGTGACTCTCTATGCATGGGATAACAAGGACCCGATTTTGAAGGCATGGTCGTCGGTGTTCCCAGGCATCGTCAAGGCGAGAACTGCGATGCCTGCTGCGTTAATCAGCCACATCCGCTACCCCGAAGACCTGTTCAAGGTGCAGCGTGAAGTACTTGCTCGTTTCCATGTGAAGGACCCGCGTGCGTTCTACAGCGGCCAGGACTTCTGGGTGGTTCCCAATGACCCGACGCGTGAGAACTCAAGTCAGGCACAACCGCCTTATTACCTGACCGTGCGCATGCCGGATCAAGCGAAGGCGCAGTTCTCGCTGACCACCACGTTCGCACCGAATCAACGACCGACGCTGGCAGCGTTCATGGCGGTCAACTCCACCGCCGGGCCGGATTACGGCCGGATTCGGGTGTTACAACTTCCACGATCGACGACCATCCCTGGGCCGACGCAGGCGTATAACAACTTCGAATCCGACACTGCGGTATCAGCGAAGTTGTCACTGTTGCGTGCTGGCGGCTCCGAGGTGGACCTCGGCAACTTGCTATCCCTGCCGGTTGCTGGCGGAGTGCTGTATGTCGAACCCGTGTATGTGAGGGCGAGCAAGGGAGACGGTTTCCCCGTCTACCGCAAGGTGCTCGTTTCTTATGGAAACCGGGTTGCGTTCGAGGACACCTTGTCGCAGGCATTGGGTGTGGTGTTCAAGGGCGCGGCTAGCGGCGCAATCGATATCCCGGCAACGCCGAACAGTGGCACAGTGAAGCCAAGCGCATCGGCGCAGCTAACGGCTGCTCTTGCGCAGGCTCAGGCCGCGTACAACGCGGGGCAAGCCGCTCTGGCTAAGGGCGACTTCACCGAATATGGCCGGCAGCAGAAGCGGCTAGCCGCGGCGATCGCAAAGGCTGCAGCAGTAAATAAAGCTAAGTGAGCAGGTTCGGTGCTTTGACTGCTGCATGGCAGGGGAGGATCTCTGTTGTCCGTGTAGCGGTCGAGTAGCCCCCTGCACGTGGGCTCGCGCCGCGCGATGCGTATGGTTGCGCCTTACCGACGCGGGGTGGAGCAGCTCGGTAGCTCGCTGGGCTCATAACCCAGAGGTCGTAGGTTCAAATCCTGCCCCCGCTACTAAATGTGGCCGGCCTTGTGCCGGCCACATCACTTATGCCTTCACTTGATGTCGCTGGTAGGTTGGCTCCATGCCCCTATGCGCGTGCTCTCGGTGCCAAGCCCGCACCCTCACACGACGTCGGCATATCGACTTCGGTCGCGCGACTCGAACTCGCTGTCTTCACTCCTGATTGCAAGCCATCGGCGGATGATGTCGATGCAGGCGTTTGTATACCCACTTTCATTTTGCAGTAAAACCCTGAGGAGAAACCGTGAAGATTTACGATGACGTAACCGAGCTTGTTGGTAACACCCCGCTTGTCCGCTTGAACCGGATCACCGACGGCGCCGCCGCAGCGGTTGCAGCCAAGCTTGAGTTCTACAACCCGTCGAGCAGCGTGAAGGACCGCATCGGAATCTCGATGATCGATGATGCCGAGGCATCTGGGGCGCTGAAGCCTGGCGGTACGGTTGTTGAGGCAACCAGCGGTAACACCGGCATTGCGTTGGCGATGGTGGGCGCGGCGCGTGGCTACCGTGTTGTGTTGACGATGCCAGAGTCGATGAGCAAGGAGCGCCGAGCGCTTCTGCGGGCGTATGGAGCAGAGCTGGTGTTGACACCGGCTCCCGAGGGTATGCGTGGCGCAGTCGCCCGAGCGGAGGAGATCGGAGCTAACGAAGGAGCGGTGTTGGTGCGTCAATTTGCCAATCCTTCGAACCCAGCGATCCATCGCGCGACAACGGCGGAGGAAATCTGGCGCGACACAGATGGCCAGATTGCCGCATTCGTTGCAGGGATTGGCACCGGTGGCACCATCACAGGTGTGGGTCAGGCGCTCAAAGAGCGCAACCCGGATATCAAGGTGTTCGCAGTGGAGCCGGCAGCATCGCCAATCCTCAACGGCGGCGCACCGGCCGGTCACCCGATTCAAGGTATCGGCCCCAACTTCGTTCCCGACATCCTCGACCGCGAGGTTTACGACGAGGTATTCGACGTGACAAACGACGACGCCTTCGCCTACGCGCGTCGAGCGGCCAAAGAAGAGGGATTACTCGTTGGAATTTCCTCGGGCGCCGCACTGTGGACGGCTGCACAGGTGGCCAAGCGCGAGGAGTTTTCGGGCAAGCTCATCGTGGTCATCGTTCCATCATTCGGGGAGCGCTATTTATCCACTGCGTTGTTCGCCGATTACATGGATGCCTGATGTCTCATGACGCTGGCATCACCCTGCGTCAAAGGGTGAAGGAAGACATCGATACTGCGATTGCGCGAGACCCAGCGGCTCGCTCGCGCTTCGAAGTCTTCTGGACCTATCCCGGTCTGCACGCACTGTGGTGGCATCGAGTTGCACACCGCCTGTGGCAAGTGAATGCCTATTTTCTGGCACGGGTAATCGCGATGCTCGGCAGGCGCCTTACCGGCGTTGAGATTCACCCAGCCGCGCACATCGGCCGGCGGTTGTTCATCGACCATGGCATGGGGGTCGTTATTGGGGAGACTGCGATCGTTGGCGATGACGTGTTGATCTTCCACGGGGTGACCCTCGGTGGTGCAAAGCAGGTGGATGGTCGTCGACACCCGATCGTCGGTGACAGGGTGCTCATCGGCGCCGGTGCGAAGTTGCTCGGCGCTATCACCATCGGCGACGGTGGCCGCATTGGTGCCAATGCTGTGGTGCTCCGTGATGTCCCAGCTGGGGCGACTGCTGTGGGTGTGCCGGCCAAGGTCAGCACGAATGCATTGCCAGCTGATGGCGCCGACGATGCGGCAATGTGGATTTGAGTGATGAGCGACACGCAAGAGAAAGACCCGCAGCGCGCACCAGGTTTGCGAAATAACCCTTGGGTGCGTCAGCGGAATGTGAACATTCGCTGGTTCCTCAGCCTCTGCGTCTGTGCTTGCATTCTGCTCATCGTGGCTCGGCAAATGCGATGGGATGTAGGGCCCCTACCGGCCTTGTTATCAGTGCTGCCTTGGGCAGGTGTCATGTGTGCAGGGATTGCCTTGCTCGCATGGCGACTTCGCATGAGCTCAGTGGCCGTTGTCGCATTAATAGTCACGTTAGCTGTGGCATATTTATGGGCACCAGCGTTCACTGTCAACGAGCAGGCGACGCCGATTGTTGGCGCCCCCACATTGCGCTTGATGTCCTTTAACTGCATGGGTAACCCGGCAACAATCGGTGCACTCGCGCGGGCCGCACAAGCTGACTCCGTTGACGTGCTTGCTGTCGTTGAAGCCGTTCCATTCATCCACCGCGACCTTGCGAACTCTGCGTTGAGCACACTGTTTAAGTATCGCTATCTGACTGCAGATGATCAGGTCGGCATCTGGAGTCGAAGGCCCCTATCTGACGTCTCGAGCTTGCCGATGGGATTCGTTGGTAAGGCGGCAAGGGTCCGAATCGGTGGCAGCACGCTGACATTGCTCGCTGTTCACCCGCGGTCTCCTCGATACACCCAAGCAGCTCAATGGCGACATGATCAGAGTCAATTGATGGGGATCGTCCGCGAGCAACCTGCGGGGCCGCTAGTTGTCGCTGGCGATTTCAATATGACCCGCGACAATGATGCGTTCCGCGACTATCTGAATAACGGCTTTGTGGATGCTGCTGACATCAACGGCAAAGGCTGGAAGGGCACGTGGTCATACGGCCCTGATAACTGGGCCCTCGTGGCGATTGACCATTTCCTCGGACGCGGTGTGCATATGTCCCATTTCGACACAGTGGTGATTGACGGGTCGGATCACCGCGCAATCGTCAGCGATATCCAGGTGGGTGGTTAACCGCTCGCCCCGCTCGCCCCGCTCGCCTCGTTCGCCTGAATCATCGCGCGGGCGTTGCCGTTCATCCGCGTGATTCGAATACATTGCGTTCCCTCGTGCTTGGCGCCGTAAAGCGCCCGATCTGCTCGTTCGAGAACTGATTCCACCGAGGTGTGGTCGGCTCCTGATCGAATGAAGACCGCACCCACGCACGCGCTGACCGTCACCATCCCGCGCCGACACCTGAACGGTTCGGACACTGTTTGACACAGTCGTTCCGCAATTGCATGCAATTCCCTTGAGTCGGAAAGGCCCGGCGCAATGACGACGAACTCATCTCCGCCGAGTCTGCCGAAGACATCGCCAGGTCGCAGCGCCTGCGTCCATCGTTGGGTCACCTGAATAAGCAGCTCATCGCCGGTTGCGTGTCCGAAAGTGTCATTAACACCTTTGAATCCGTCGATATCACAGATGAGTACCCCGAGATTGCCCTGTCCATCATGAACCTTTGAAATCGCGCGATCAAGCTCTTCGATAATCAGTGCCCGGTTTGGCAATTGCGTCAGTGGATCGCGGGTGGCCCGGTGTTCAAGTTCCTCCTGGTGAGCTGCCAATGCGGTGACATCCCGCAGCAAAATCAACACATCCCCAATGGCTAGGCGGTGGACTTCTAAGACAACCCATGTGGGTTTGCCGAGGAACTCAAGATGGAGCCTTCGCGAATAGTGCGCATAGCGTCCTCCCCAAATCGCCGTGAGCGCGTCTCGTAGCGTGGGGATCACAGCATCATGGCTCGCCAGGCCATCCTCGCGAATGCTCTCGCCGAGATGTGCGGTGATAAGTGATCGGTTGTTGCCCTGCAGAGTGCGCCAACGATGGCTGAGGTAGACGACAGTGCCGTCGCTGGAGATGATGGTGACTTGGGAATCGAGGACATCCACCACCTCCTCAAGGAGGTGCCTTTGGCGTTCCGGATCCAACGGCGCAGTTTCAGCCCACACTCACGCAACATAAGTTGGCAGATTCGAGTTCTGGGCGGATATCACCGCCTATGGCACAGACTCACTAGGTAAGCCAGTGGGGTTAGTCGAATCTCTCGCCCGCGCTGATGCTCCGGATGAGCCCCCGCACTGACTCAAGCAGTTGGTCCCCGTGCTCACCGGCCCTGCCAGCGGCCACGAAAGCATCGAGACCACATTCAGCCTCATCGTGACTGCACCCCCGCGGACACTCGTCGAGTCCCTCTGCCAGCGCAGGAAACGCGTGCACGACATCGTCGCTGTTCACATGCGCCAAGCCGAATGAGCGGATACCGGGTGTGTCGATGAGGTAGCCGTCGTCAGTGCGAATCGCCTCGGCGCTCGTGGATGTGTGGCGGCCGCGGCCAGTGACGTCGTTGACTTCACCAGTGCGCCGATGACTGTTCGGCGCCAAGCCGTTGATGAGGGTGGATTTACCCACCCCGGAATGCCCGACCATCACGGCAATATGGCCGTGGAGTCGATCGCGAAGAGCGTTGACATCCTCTCCGCGCGTGGTCGCCCACATCTCGACACCAAGTGGCTGGTACCGACGGCGTAAGTCGTCAGCGCTAGCCAGATCGGCTTTGGTGGCAACGAGAATCGGCGTCATACCTGAGGTGAAGGCCGCAACCAAGCAGCGATTGATCAACCCAGGCCGTGGCTCAGGATTCGCCAGAGCGACCACCATCACAAGAGTGTCAGCATTTGCAACGATCACGCGCTCGGTTGGATCCACATCGTCAGCTGAGCGGTTTAAAGTCGTGGTGCGTTCGTGCCGCCGGACGATTCGGGCCAGGCTGCCTTCGTCGCCAGTGATATCACCCACCACACCGACGCGATCGCCAACGACGATTCCTTTGCGTCCAAGTTCACGCGCTTTCATCGCAAAGAACTTTTCACCAGTCTCATCGAGTGCGCACGTCATCCGACCGCGATCGACCACCAGCACCCGGGCATCCACAGCATTCTCATGTGTTGGTCGATCCTTGGTGCGAGCTCGCGCTCCTGTTCGGCCAGGACGGATGCGAACATCGTCTTCATCCAGCTGTCTGCGAGTCATCGTGCACTCACAAGTGATTCCCACATAGCCGGAAAGTCGGGCATCGTCTTGCCCGTGGTCGCAATGTTTTCCACCAGCACATGCGCCCGGCGCAATCCGATGATTGCGCCGGCGGTTGCAAGTCGGTGGTCGTCGTAGGTGGGAATGGTGACAGTGGGGCCATCGGACGCCGCGCGAAGTTGAGTGTGATGAAGCGGCTCGATGATCAGGTCGCCATCAACATCCCGGCAAACCGCACCAATGCGCTCGGCGATGTCGATGAGTGCAGCAATCCGATCGGTCTCATGTCCGCGGATGTGACTGATACCTCGTAAACGCGAGGGACCGTCGGCGAAGAAGCAGATGGCAGCGATGGTCGGCACCAGTTCGCCCATCGCCGACATATCGACATCAACGGAGTGAATACGCTCGGGGCCGGTGACAGTTAGCTGATGTGCACCATCGGCTGGTGCGAGGGCGAGAGTGCATCCCATTGCTTCCAATATGGGAAGTGCGAGTTGCCCTGGCTGCGTGGTCTGTGTCGGCCAATCGTTTACCGTCGTGCTGCCGGCCGTCACCACGGATGCTGCGATGAATGGCAGCGCATTGGATAGATCAGGTTCAATCGTTCGATTGATGGCGCCGATCGCCGAAGGTGCAACGCCCCACTGCCACTGGTCGGTGCGGCTTTCAATCACAGCAACGCCGTGTTCCCGCAGCATGGCAATCGACATTTCGATATGCGGAAGTGAGGGGAGAGTTGTGCCAGTGTGTGTGAGTGTGATGCCGCTGTCGTAGGTCGCGCCGGCGAGGAGCAGTGCGCTGACGAATTGACTTGAGGTTGATGCGTCGATGCTGATGTTTCCGCCAGCGATGGCGCCGGTTGCCTCGATGGTGATGGGGAGGCACTCTCCTTTGGAAGTGACGGCGATGCCCGCTTGCTGCAGTGCGCTGATCAAGGCGGTCATCGGCCGCCGCCGCGCTGCAGCGTCTCCATCGAGAGTGACTGAGCCGGCAACCAAGCCCGTGATTGCTGGAACAAAACGCATGACGGTCCCCGCTAGACCACAGTCGATGGCAACGGAGCCGATCTGCCGGCCCTTGGAGATGGGGGTGACGTGCATCCGACTTTGGCCGACATTTGCAAAAGTCGCACCCAGCGACTCCAGCGCACCGATCATTAATGATGTGTCCCGCGCCGCCAGGACGTTGGTGACAGTGCTCGGACCATCACTGATGGCTGCGAGCAGCAATGCCCGGTTGGTGATGCTCTTGGAGCCGGGGACGGACACTCGTCCAATCACGGGACCTGCCGCCACCGGGGCCGGCCAGCTGACTGGGGTGCGTGGCGACTGCATGGATGCACCCGCTGCGGTTGACTCACTCATCGAACACAAGCGTATCCGCGCGCACGTAACCCATGTGCGCAATGGCAGGCTGGGACCGTGTGCGGACGTTATGCGGCGGGTAAAGAGCGCGATGCGCTTGCGGTGGAGTTCGAGGTGGATTCCGCAACCAGTCGCCATCTACCTGCTCGATGGAACATCGCGCCAACTGCGCCGATTTACATCGTCAAGGAGTCAGGGGATGGCGGCATTCCTGCGCGAGAGTTGACAGTGGCCGCTTGGGGGCTGGTGCCTTCGTGGGCTGCAGATATTTCTATCGGCGGGAAGATGGCCAATGCCCGTTGTGAAACTGTTGGGCAGAAGCCATCGTTTAGATCCGCATTCGCTCGCCGGCGGTGCCTGGTGCCAGTTGACGGGTGGTACGAATGGGCTGCAGCGGACATGACCATTGCGGCCAAGGCGCGGCCTCCCAAGCAGCCGTATTACTTCTGTGCGCCGCCTACATCTGGCGCAAGCACAGCGTTGGCTGGTATTTACGAGTGGTGGCGTGACCCAACTGATCCCGATGCAGAGCCGTTGCTGTCGGCGGCGATCATCACCACGGATGCGTATGGGGACCTAGCAAAAGTTCATACCCGCACTCCAGTCATCGTGCCGCCATCGATGTGGACGCAATGGCTTAACCCGCATCCGTCTACTCCGGCAGCCACGGTGCTGGCGGAGTTAGTGGCCGCGCTGCCGGACACCCCAGTCACGATTCACCCAGTCAGCACGCGCGTGAATTCAGCCAGGATTGATGATGCTGGACTCGTCGTGCCGATTGATTTATCCGCGCAGGCTGTGACAGGCATCGCTGCGCCCGCAGGTCGGATGGGGGAGCGTCTGACCCAGCCGGATGCAGCCGATGCGCCGGGTCAATCGTTCCTGTTCTAACTCGCTAAGCAACCGCCCCTCGAAAGAAAACGAAATTTCCTCAAAACGGGAATAAATCGACGCCCGAAGTGTTGTCAAGGATGTGTTGTGTATCCCCGATAACTCACCCGTGATCGATACACAGTTGTCGTGGCCCGCACTAGGGTTGGGTCCGATGATTGGTACAGATGACGCAGAATCATTAAAGGATGGTGTCGCCCTGCCTGCTGTGATTGACCAACCTTCCCCGCATAACCTCACCGGCACCGGTCCAACGGTTGACCTCGATACCGAAACCCCGGCGGAGCGTTTAGCTCGATTCGAGCGCGAGGCGGTCCCGCTGATGAGCGGACTTCTTGCGCACGCACGCAAACGGGCAAATGGCGACGAGTACCTCGCATTCGATCTCGTCCAGATGACTTATGAGAAGGCCTATCGTCATTTCGCCCAATACCGCCCAGGGACAAATCTGCGCGCGTGGCTCCACCGCATTCTGGACAACACGCACAACAACATCTACCGCAGCCAACGTCGGCAGCCAGCTGCGATTTCGGTGGACGGGTTGATGGCAGACCAAGAATCCGATGCTGCACTTGCACTGCTGGGAGATTTCCCCTCCGCAGAGCAGATGGCGCTTGAGTCCTTGCCCGATGACGACATCCAGACTGCCCTTGCGGCGTTGTCTGAGGACTTCCGCAAAGTGGTGGAGCTCGCCGACGGCCAGGGCTATGCGTATAAAGAGATTGCGGAGATGTTGGACATCCCGCTGGGGACAGTCATGTCCCGCCTGAGCCGTGCCCGCAACAAACTGCGTGAGTCGTTACGTGATGCAGCCTTTGAGCGTGGCTACCTCGATGCAGCCTCCGCGCAGGTGAGTCAGCCATGATGCGCGAAGAGTTCAGCGCTGCCGACATGCCAAGCGGTGTGATCCGCTGCTCGGAAGCACAAGGAGCACTGCATGCCTATGTCGATGGAGAGTTCGGGTTGCTGGCCAATGTGACTGCCACCCAGCTCAGCGTCCATGTCCTTGCTTGTTCTCCATGCGCGGCATTCCTGGGTCAACTCAAAGCCCTACAGCAACGACTTGCCTGCTCGTGCGGGTGTGAGGCGCCGGCAGAATTGCGGACGCGAGTAATCACCCGGATCACTCAGATGCACGTCAATGGCGACATGTTCGCCTATCTCGATGAGGTCAGGGTCGAGGACTTCTAAAGTCGCCTCCCTCGTCGGAGCACCCCCAGGCAGGGCTAGGCTTGCGCCGGTCGCACAGGCTCGGCTTGGCGGCTGGACCACATCATGAGTCACCGGGTGAACACCGGGTAGCAGGAGGCAGCGATGAGCAAGCGTGGGCGGAAGAAGAAGGCTCGCAAGAAGAGCGGCGCGAACCACGGCAAGCGCCCTAACAGCTGATCGCCGACAGAAACTCTGTCATGGCGGTTCATGAATACCGTGCC
>RFTO01000131.1 GCA_009923375.1 Actinomycetota bacterium
TTTAAGCAATTTGCTGGTATTGATGTTTTTGATATCGAGATCGATCAGAAGAAAGATCTTGATCTGCTTGTTGAAATTATCGCCGCCTTAGAACCGACGTTTGGCGGGATTAACCTCGAGGACATCGCCGCACCTCGCTGCTTCGAGATCGAAGCGAAGCTTCGCGAACGCCTGGACATCCCCGTGTTCCACGACGACCAGCACGGCACGGCCATCGTGGTGACTGCCGCGTTGCGTAATGCCC
The DNA here is from genome assembly GCA_009923375.1 of Actinomycetota bacterium. Classification (GTDB taxonomy): domain Bacteria; phylum Actinomycetota; class Actinomycetes; order S36-B12; family UBA5976; genus RFTO01. Next base: position 245 of record RFTO01000131.1, read on the forward strand.
TGCGCCTTGTGGGCAAGCAGTTGCCCGACGCGCGCATCGTCATGTCCGGCGCCGGCGCAGCTGGCTCAGCGGTAACTCGGCTTCTCTTGGAGGCTGGTGCCAAGGACATCGTGATGTACGACCTCAAGGGCGCCTTACACAACGGCCGTACTGACCTGGATCCCTTGCGCACCGAGCTCATCACCCGCATGAACCCGCGCAATATCACCGGCCCGATGACAGAAGCCCTCGTTGATGCCGATGTGTTCATCGGCCTATCGGCGCCGAACATCCTCACCGGCGACGACATCTCGGTGATGGCGAAGGACTCCATCGTGTTCGCCCTGGCCAACCCCGACCCGGAGATCTCACCAGTGGAGGCCGCCGAGCACGCGCGGGTAGTCGCCACAGGTCGCAGTGATTACCCCAACCAGATCAACAATGTGCTCGCGTTCCCCGGCGTCTTCCGCGGATTGCTCGACGCAGGTGCCTACAAAATCACCGACGAGATCCTGCTCGCCGCCGCCGATGCCATCAGCACCTGCGTCACCGATGAGGAGCTCAACGCGGTGTACATCGTGCCCAGCGTGTTCCACCCCGAGGTCACCAAGCGCGTGGCCGACGCCGTGCGCAGGGCGGCCCGCAAGGGGAAGACCGCGCCGGTCGGCGAGTAGTCGCGCTTTTTCCTCTGGCGCAAGCGAACCTCGAGCCCTGGCAGGGTGGCTACTCCCCCGACGCGATGGCTACGCAAATCCCAGTCGCGCGCGGTCAATCGATCAGCGTTGGGCTTGGTCGTCCGCTTCAAACAAGACGTACGCTAAATCGGCGGCGTCGAGCACGGCCAAAAGCAAGTCGCGCACATCTATATCCGGCTGTGTTGCGATCACATCGTTGGTGCGGGCTGCCATCTCGCCGAATAGCCCTTCCTTGCCGGCGCCGTAACTCAACAGGTCGATGAAGCAATCGCGCACCTGCGTGAACAGCCAACTCAACTCGGCCGCATGCGGGCTGACCACGAACAGCGGATCTGGATAGAAACCAGGTGGGCCGAGCTCCGGCTCCTCCTCGACAATCGCGACATCGGCACCGATCCAGAATTGATCAGCTGCGCCGAATTCCTCGCGCTCGATATCTTCGCGCAACTTCTCAAGCCTCGCACTCATGTGTGTCCCTCCCTTTCGGCACCGATTGTGGTGACGCGGTCTGACATCCGCAAACGCCACGCCTGCAAGTTAAGCGTCACAGGGTGTGCAATAACGCCCGACAGCGTGCACTAACGTGCAAACGCCTGCCAGCCGTTGGAAGCTCCGCCATGACATCCCAGAGTCACACCCGAAGACTTACTTCTTCTCGCCGGCTTTACAGCTTCTCCAACGGTGCGTAGCGAAGCAGTAGGCGCTTGTGCCCGATGGAACCAAAGTCGACGGTGGCTTGAGCTTTCTCTCCAACACCGGTGACTGCGAGCACCTTGCCCATTCCGTAAGTGTCGTGAAGCACGCGGTCGCCGACCTCCAGTTCGATCACCGCGACGGACTTCTTCTTACTTGAGCCGAATGCGGTGCGCATGGCCGCGGCGGGGGTGTCTCGATAAGAGGCAAGGGATGCGCTGCTGACGTATTGCGGTTGTGAGGCCACGCGCTGCTCATCGAGCACGTGGTGCGGGATCTCGCTGAGGAATCGTGAGGCCGGCGGATATTGAGCATTGCCCCACACCTTTCGCTCCACAGCGCGAGTGAGATAGAGCCGTTGCCGCGCCCGGGTGATGCCGACATAAGCCAGGCGCCGCTCCTCCTGCAACTCACCCACGTCGTTTAGGGACCGCACATGCGGAAACACACCTTCCTCCAAGCCGGTGAGGAACACCACGGGGAATTCCAAACCCTTGGCTGTGTGAAGGGTTAAGAGGGTCACGACTCCGTCGCCGTCGTCGTCAGCGGGGATCTGGTCACTGTCGGCCACAAGGCTCACTGATTCAAGGAAGCCGGCTACCGACGGGAACTGCGGCTCCTCATCTTCCTCGAGCTCTTGAGTGGCAAGGGTGTGCTCGTACTCCCGCGCAACGTCCACCAACTGCGAGAGGTTCTCCAAACGACCCTCGTCCTGCGGGTCATTACTGATCTGCAGCTCCCGGCCAATGCCAGAGCGTTCGATAACCGCTTCGATGATTGAGCCGGGGCTGGAATCCTCTGCCATCTGCTCAGCGAGCTGATCAATGAGCGCGACGAAGTAACTAATCGCGGAAGCCGAGCGAGTGGCGATTCCAGGCGCATCCGCTGCGCGACGTAATGCTTCGAAGAAGGTGATGCGCTCACGCAGAGCGAGAGTCTCCACAGCAGCCTCCGCGCGATCTCCGATACCGCGCTTGGGCACGTTGAGAATTCGGCGTAGCGCGACTTCATCATTCGGGTTGGACAGCACCTTCAGATAAGCGAGCACATCTCGCACCTCGCGGCGCTCATAAAAGCGCACACCCCCAACCAAGCGGTAGTGCACGCCTGTCCGGATGAACTGATCTTCAAGCGGCCGCGATTGCGCATTAGTCCGATACATCACGGCCATATCGGCGGCTCGAAAACCGTGCTCCTGGCGTAACTCCTCGATAGTTCGCGCGATGAATGCGGCCTCACCGTGTTCATCATCGGCCGCCCACAAAACAATCTGCGCGCCTGCACCTGCATCGGTCCACAGCACCTTGTCCCGGCGCGATTCGTTGTTGGCAATCACCGCATTCGCGGCAGTCAGGATGTTCTGGGTGGAGCGGAAGTTCTGCTCCAACAACACAGTTTTGGAATTGGGAAAGTCACTCTCGAACTCGAGGATGTTGCGGATCGTCGCGCCGCGGAAGGCATAAATACTCTGGTCGGCATCACCCACCACACACAACTCCGCCGGCGGGATTCCGTCACTGCCATCGCCTACGAGCTGCTTGATTAATTCATACTGCGCTTGGTTGGTGTCTTGATATTCATCGACCATGATGTGGCGGAAGCGTTCGTGATACTGCCGCGCGACATCGGGGAACAAATTCAGTAACGACACGGTGTTGAGAATGAGGTCATCGAAATCCATCGCGTTCGCTCGCTGTAAGCGCTTCTGATACTCGGCATACACCTGCGCGATCAGATCAGTCTGCTCCAGGCCATCCCGCTCAACTGACTCGTAATCCTTCAGCTCGTTCTTCAGGTTGCTGATGGCGTTGGCGAACATCCTCGGCTGCGCTCATCGTCTGAGGGAGCGTACTACCCGGTGGTAGCTGAAGATAAACCTGAGTCTGAGAATTATCGTCGGGCGGGATAAAGCCCGTTGGCAATAGCGGAATGAGCGCAATCGATCCTATAAAGAACAACGCCGACAGCGCCATCGTGACGAAACGGTGGTGCAGACACCAACGGGCGCAAGCCTGGTAGGGTCCCATCCAGAACGGTTCACGATGCGCCCCCACCACAGGTTTGAGCAGGTACGCAGCCATCATCGGGGTCAGCACTCGAGCAACCATCAAGGACTGTCTCTTATACACATCT
>RFTO01000132.1 GCA_009923375.1 Actinomycetota bacterium
CGCGGCGCATGCCGCAGATGCTGCACAAGCCTGCAGTGGTCTGACAGTGTGTAGGTGCGAGCCGGCCCAACTCGCGGCGATAAAGGTGACTGCAGATTGTGCGGCGACCACGCCCAGCGCGAAGACCACGATCGCCCCAGGCTGCATACTCGTCAGATCACGGATGGCTCGACGCGATGCGCGATATGTGGACCACATCCCCAGCGCCACCAAACCGAGCGGCAAGACGCTGAGGGTGAGCCCGCCGAAGGATGTGAACGCTCCGTAGGTCGCCAGCCAGACAGTGAAGGCCGCATGGCTTGCATTAGCGACATCCGCACCGCCAGTGCTGCGACCAGTGGCGGCCCAGATGAATAAGACAATCGAGTAAGCCAGCGCCGCCGTGCGCGCCATCGAACCCGCAGTGGCGAGCGCTGCATGTCGCAGAGCATCAAGTAAATCGGGGCGCGCACCATCGCCAGAATTTGCACCCGAGCGCGCAGATGCGGAGGCTCCAGGCTTGGCGGGTGTGGTGGTCACAGGCACATCGTCACGAACACGCCGCACCGATCACACCTGCCACGCCGCCTAACTCCTGGGCAGGTTACTTAGAGAGATTTTCGTACGCCTCGCGAGCAAGGCGCGCGGTTGCACTCGGAGTGCGTCCGACCTTCACCCCTGCGGCCTCTAGAGCCTCCTGCTTACCCTCGGCTGTGCCAGATGAGCCAGAGACGATGGCGCCGGCGTGGCCCATGGTCTTACCTTCGGGTGCGGTGAAGCCGGCGACATAACCGACAACCGGCTTGGTGACATGCTCGGCGATGTACGCCGCAGCACGCTCCTCAGCGTCGCCACCGATCTCGCCGATCATCACGATGACGTCGGTGTCTGGGTCTTCTTGGAAGGCCTTGAGGCAATCGATGTGGGTGGTGCCGATGATCGGGTCGCCGCCGATACCGACAGCGGTGGAGAATCCGATATCGCGAAGTTCGAACATCATCTGGTAAGTCAACGTGCCCGACTTGGAGACCAAGCCGATGCGACCAGGGCCGGAGATGTCCGCGGGGATGATGCCGACATTCGACTCCCCAGGGGTGATTAAGCCGGGACAGTTGGGCCCAATCAAGCGCGTCTTGCCTGAGGACTGCGCAAGGGCAAAGAACTCAGCGGTGTCATGCACCGGGATACCTTCGGTGATAACCACACACAACGGCACCTCGGCCTCGATGGTGGAAATAACCGCGTCCTTAGCGAACTTCGGCGGCACGAACACCACCGACACATCAGCGCCGGTGGCTGCCACTGCCTCGGTGACGGAGTTATAAACCGGAATGCTGACGCCCGAGAGCTCGATGCTCTGGCCTCCCTTACCGGGAGTCACACCGGCGACGATGGTGGTTCCCGCCGCAATCATGCGGGCGGCGTGCTTGGAGCCCTCCGAACCGGTGATGCCCTGAACGAGGACCTTGCTTGCTTTGGTGAGGAAAATCGACATGGTGTTAGTTGCCCTTCGGTGAAATCTCGACGTGGATTCTCGTGGTCACTTGCTTGCCAGCTCGGCCACGGCTGCGGCGGCGTCATCCATCGTCTCGGCGACGCGGATCACCGCCAGATTCGCCTCGGCCAAGATTGCCCGGCCAGCGGCGGCGTTATTACCGTCAAGGCGGCAGACGATCGGCTTAGAGACTTGCTCACCGCGCTGCGTGAGCATCGCGATCGCTTGCACGATTCCGTTGGCGACAGCGTCGCATGCTGTGATGCCGCCGAACACGTTCACGAACACACTCTTCACATCCGGATCGCCCAGCACAATTTCCAGCCCGTCGGCCATGACCTGCGCAGATGCGCCGCCACCGATGTCCAGGAAGTTCGCAGGGCGCACGCCACCAAAGTTCTCACCGGCGTAAGCCACCACGTCCAGCGTGCTCATGACCAAGCCGGCGCCGTTGCCGATGATGCCAACGGAGCCATCGAGCTTTACGTAATTCAGGCCCTTCTCCTTGGCCCGCAGTTCCAGTCCATTCTCCGCGGCTAGGTCGACCAACGCTGCGTGGTCAGGGTGGCGGAAGTCGGCGTTGTCATCCAACGTCACCTTGCCGTCGAGCGCCATCACATCTCCAGCAGGTGTCTTCACCAGCGGGTTGACCTCAACCAGCGTGGCGTCTTCCTTGACGAACACATCCCACAACTTCTGCAGCATCTCGATGATGCCGTCGCGCACATCCGCCGGGAACTTGGCGGCATCGACGATGGTTGCGGCAACCTCCGCGGTGACCCCGATCAACGGGTCGATGTGCACCTTGGCCAGGGCCTCAGGCTTGGTAACGGCAACTTCCTCGATCTCCATGCCACCCTCGACACTGGCCATCGCCAGGAAGGTGCGGTTGGAACGATCGAGCAGGAATGAGACGTAATACTCCGACTCAATATCAGCGGCTGGCGTGACGAGCACCTTGTGGACGATGTGCCCCTTGATATCCAAGCCCAGGATTGCTTCTGCCTTCTCCTGCGCCTCGGCTGCGCTGGTGGCCAGCTTCACACCACCTGCCTTACCACGACCGCCAGTCTTCACCTGCGCCTTCACCACCACTGTGGCGTTCAGCTCAGCTGCTGCCTTACCCGCTGCAGCACTATCCGTGACGACGATGCCGGCTTGGGTGTTGACGCCGTGCTTGGCGAAGAGTTCTTTGGCTTGGTACTCGTAGAGATCCACCGCAGTGTCCTTTGATTGTCAGGTGCGTTCGTGTGTGATGACTTGTTTACAACGTGTGATGCAGTGCCGTGCTGTGGTGCGTGAATTAATTTCCTCGACCGACGTTGGTGCGAACCCATTCGATGACTTCGGTGGTGGGAGTGCCGGGGGTGAAGATCTCTGCGACGCCGAGATCGCGCAACGCGATGATGTCCTCGCCGGGGATGATGCCGCCGCCGAAAAGAACGATGTCGCCGGCGCCTCGGGCTTCGAGCTCGGACTTGACTGCTTTAAAGAGAGTCATGTGCGCGCCAGACAGGATGCTCAGACCGACAGCGTCGGCGTCTTCCTGCACAGCGGTCTCCGCCACTTGGGCAGCGGTCTGGTGCAGGCCGGTGTAAATCACCTCCATGCCAGCGTCGCGCAGGGCGCGGGCGATGATTTTGGCCCCACGGTCATGGCCGTCGAGTCCTGGTTTAGCCACGACCACACGGATGGGTCGATTGCTGCCTGTCGTCACGTTACATAAGCGTACGCGTAGCCTTAGGCGGGTGCGTACGACGAGTCCTGGGTATTCCATCACATTGCGGGCTATTGCCTCCCCCGAGCTTCACGCCCGCGGCGCCATTGTCAACGCGGTGGCCAAAGCCGGCGGGATTGTGACCGCGCTCGATGTTTCCGAGCCAACCCCCGGGTCGGTGCGCCTGGATATCTCCTGCAACGCCCACGACACCGACCATGTCAAGGAGATCGTCGCGGCGCTTGAGGCGCTGGACGGCTGCCACGTGGAAAAGGTCAGTGACCGCGTGTTCCTCGCACACCTAGGCGGCAAGCTCGAGGTCCACGTCAAGGTGCCGATGCGTCACCGCGACGACCTCGCCCGTATTTACACCCCTGGCGTGGCGCGGGTGTGCGAGGCGATTGCCGAAAACCCCGAAGACGTCCGTCGCCTCACCATCAAGCGCAATTCTGTGGCCGTGGTCAGCGATGGCTCCGCGATCCTGGGCCTGGGCAACCTCGGCCCGGCTGCTGCCATGCCAGTGATGGAA
>RFTO01000133.1 GCA_009923375.1 Actinomycetota bacterium
AGCGTCCTCGATACCGACAATGCCGACCTGTTCGCCGTTAGGGCCAACAAGACGCACCTCAGGGACTCGGATCCGTTCGTTGATGCGGGGCTCGACGCTGATGTGCACCCCTCCTTGTGTGGGTCGTCGGGTGACCGCGATGCACACTAAGGCAAGACGCCCGCGCACATCCGTGCAGCGGGCGTCGACAGAAGCGCAGACACGGGCGGAAAGCACCGTTCTGCGACATCTGATCGAAGAACCACGCGAAGATTTCCTTCGCGGAGGTGGAGCTTTACGCCCGCTTACGCTCCCACAACTGCGATGCTCCCACCGAGTCGCGAGGCGACGATCATGGGCAACGGTAGCGCATGGGCTCCGCGCCGATCACAACCCCCGAAGAGTGAGCGCGGTGGCGATGGCCGCCAGGGCCGCGTCGTAGCCCTTGTTTTCTGCCGCGCCATCCCGGCCGTCTCGGTCATACGCCTGCTCGAAGGTGTCGCAAGTGAGGACTCCGTTGGCCACAGGCACGCCTGAATTGAGTGCCACCTGGGATAAAGCATCGCTGCTGGTCGTGCAGACGTACTCAAAATGCGGGGTGCCGCCGCGGATCACCACACCCAGCGCCACCACGGCATCGACAGCATCGCGTCGGGCAGCTGCTTGAGCAACGACAGCCAACTCCAGGGCCCCGGGCACCCGGACATCAACGCTGCAGATAGCGCCGCAATCCGCCGCAGCGGCAAGCGCCTGTGATCTGAGATTGCCGCAAATCTCCTCGTGCCAAGATGCTGTGACGATGGCCAGGGAGATTCCCCGACCGTCAATCACGCCGGCCGGCCGGCCGCTGCCGCTCATAGTTGGGACTCCGGCAAGTCATGGCCCATGCGCTCTCGCTTGGTGCGCAGATAATCGATGTTCAACTCGCCACTGCCCACGATCAGGGGCTCCCGTGAGGCGATCGACAGTCCGTAACCCTCCAGACCTGCTCGCTTAGTCGGATTGTTGGAGAGAAGTCGCATGGACTTAATTCCCAGATCAGCCAAGATCTGTGCGCCGATGCCGTAATCGCGGGCGTCAGCTGGTAAGCCCAACGCTAAGTTCGCATCGACCGTGTCCAGCCCTTGAGCCTGCAGCTGATACGCCTGCAGCTTGTGGAACAAACCGATTCCCCGGCCCTCATGCCCGCGTAGGTACAGCACAACCCCGCGACCTTCTTGTGCGACGCGCTCAAGTGCTGCATGGAGTTGCTGACCGCAGTCGCACTTAAGCGATCCAAGGACGTCTCCAGTCAGGCATTCGGAGTGAACCCGCACAAGGATGTCCTCGCCATCGCCGATGTCTCCGGCAACCAGCGCAACATGCTCACGACCATCGACGATGCTGCGGAAGCCGACTGCGTTGAAGTTTCCGTAAATAAGCGGCAGCTGCACCTCGACAACGCGAGTGACCTGCTTCTCCGCATGGCGTCGGTACTCGATGAGGTCGGCGATACTGATCATCTTCAAACCGCGCTCGTCAGCGAATGCCCGCAGTGCCGGCGCTCGCATCATGGACCCATCGTCATGAACAACTTCGCAGATGGCACCAGCCGGATGCAGGCCAGCTAGACGTGCTAGGTCAACCGCCGCCTCGGTGTGTCCGGCGCGCCGCAGCACACCGCCCTCCCGTGCGCGCAGCGGAAAAACATGCCCCGGTCGGGTGAGTTCAGTTGCAACGGTTTCGGGGGTCGCGAGCAGCCGAATCGTGAGCGCGCGGTCTGCTGCGCTGATGCCGGAGGTGACGCCATCGCGAGCGTCTACGCTCACTGAATAGGCAGTTCCCTTGCGATCTTCGTTCACAGCGGTCATCGGCGGCAGCCCAAGGCGATCGAGATCATCACCTTCCATCGCCACACACAACACGCCCGATGTGTGCCTCACCATAAAACCGATGACCTCTGTGGTGGCGAACTGCGCTGCCACGATTAGGTCGCCTTCATTCTCCCTATCGGCGTCGTCGACGACGACTATGGCCGCTCCGGCGGCGAGGTCGGCGATCGCATCGGTTACCGAATCCAGCGGAATGTTGTGGCCTGATTTGGCGCCCTGATGGGGCAAAGTCGAGTTACTTGCGTCTGGCTGGATCACTTGTCACCACCGCCTGCTGCGTCGGTGGGAGACACAGGGGCAGGCACATCTGTATCGACTGGCCGAACTTTAGAGAAACGCTCGATGTACTTCGCCACCATGTCCACCTCAAGGTTCACCTGGTCCCCGTCGTCCTTACTGCCCAGTGTCGTCCTATCAAGTGTGGTGGGGATCAAGGACACGGTAAACACGGCGCTGCCATCGCTCTGATCCACCACATCCACAACAGTCAAGGATGTTCCGTCAATCGCTACTGAGCCCTTGGAGACCAGGTAACGAGCTACCGTCGATGGAGCGTGGATGCTCACGACGTCCCAATGCCCTGTGCTCACACGTCCGACGACGGTTCCCACAGCATCGACGTGACCCTGCACCAAGTGGCCGCCCAGCGGAGTGGACAACGTGAGCGCCAGCTCGGCGTTCAGCCGATCACCGACGGCACAGCCACCCAGTGTCGTCCGCGAGAGAGTTTCTTTCATCGCCAAAACTGTCACCACTTCGGCATCAATGAATTCCGCAGTCAGGCACACGCCATTGACGGCGATGGAATCTCCCAACGACATTGAGGGCACAAGCGTGCTGCGGAGTCGGAGTCGTGCCGAGTCATCGGCCAATGCCTCGATCTCAACCACTGTCGCCAGGTCGGCGACGATACCGGTGAACATCGCTGGTCCTCATCTGTCTTTGGTGCGGGCGCTGACGGGGGCTTTAGATTCAGGTGCGCAGATCACGTTGGTGAATCTGAGGTGTGAACCTAGAGCAAGCTTGCGTGGACGATGCAGTTGTCGGTGTGGGTGCGGTCAGGTGCAAGCGTAAGCCGCCTGTCCTGCCCGCAGTCATCCACGGCAACCACATGCCATCCCGGCACGCCGCCTTCCACCTCGCCGTGGATGCCCGGCGCCGCAGCAATTCCAGCCCCCAGCGGCAGCGGCGAGACGAACCAGATGATGTCATCAACGTAATCCCCCACAAGGAAGGCCCCTGCAAGACCAGGGCCGCACTCAAGCAGTACGTGATGCACTCCCTCGGCTGCAAGGGCAGCGAGCACCTGCCCGATTTCATGGGTGCGAGCATGGGTGAACAGTCCATCTGTGCCCACGATGGAGGCGTCCGCAGGGATGTCTCGCTGGCCCACCGCCACTCGGCGAGGTTGAAATCCTCGGGGAACTCCATCCTCATTCCTAGATGTCAACTGCGGGTCATCGACTGCGATCGTGCCGGTGCCGGTGATTACTGCGCCCACCTGGCTCCGGAGCATGTGGACCTCAGCCTTGGTTGCAGCGCCGGTCAGAGACACCTGCGTGTGTGCATCAGGGGCAATGAAGCCGTCGATGCTGCTAGCCACCTTCCAGGTGACGAATGGCCGGCCGTGCTCAGCCCTAAACATCCAGGTGCGGAGAAAATCGCGTCCACGGGGGACGTCAACATCCGGGTGAACGACCACGCCTGCCTGGATCAGCGCATCACTGCCGCTCAGGTGAGGGTGATCGCCGGATTGTCCATGGATGTGGGGATCGCTTACTGCGAAATACACCTCTGAGACGCCGGCCGCAATCAGAGCCTGGGCACAGGGTCCTGTCAATCCTTGGTGATTGCATGGCTCCAAGGTCA
>RFTO01000134.1 GCA_009923375.1 Actinomycetota bacterium
CCTCACCCGTCAGCTCGAACTAGTGATTTTGAGCATTGGTCCCGATGGTCACATCGCATCGCTATTTCCGGGTCACAGGCTTCTGCGCGAGTCCGCTGCGGCAGTTGTTGAGATCACCGATTCACCTAAGCCTCCGCCGCAGCGGGTAACGTGGACTTTGCCCCTGATTAATTGTGCCAAGAGGGTGTGGCTTATCGCAGCAGGGACTGAGAAGGATTCGATGGTGCAAAGAGTGATTGCTGGGGACGAATCAATTCCAGCTAGTTGTGTTCGCGGCCAAGAAGAGACGGTTCTTTATCGCTGCCCGTGACATGGGTCTGGCGTAATCGGCGACTCACCACTGGCTGTTCACCACTGGCACAGAGGAACTATCTGCCAGACCTCAAGTGATCGCTCAGAGTTCTCCACGCAGCTCTGCGAGGGCCTCGACCAGGATTTTCTCTGCTTCAGCGTCAGTGCGACGCTCGTTGACATATGCCAGGTGTGTCTTATACGGCTCGTTCTTAATCGGCATCGGCGGACTCTTCTTATCCAAACCAGCAGGCTTTCCGCAACGGGGGCAATCCCATTCGGCCGGAATCAGTGCGTCGGTTGCCAAATTGTGACCAGTTTCGTGACCATTGCGGCAGTAGTACATGACCACGACGCGAGCTGCAGGCTCACCGCGCTCAACCTCGCCCATGGGTCCTGCGCCAACACGACTTCCACGAATCGCACTACCGGCCACTGCTGGCACCTGCCTCTTCTAGGACGTACATGAACAAACAACAACATGGCAGCGACGCCGCCATAAGGGAAATTAAAGGGACTTCCCGGCCAGCAATCCCATGCCGACGATAATCGCAACCCAGAGAACAGCGAGATAAATCGTGATGCGATCTAGGTTGCGCTCGGCTCGGGCAGAACCACCCAGGGAGGACGACATTCCACCGCCGAACATGTCAGAAAGCCCGCCACCTCGACCTCGGTGAAGAAGGATCAAAATGATGAGCAGGAGGCTGACAAGCAGCAGCAGGATTTGCAACGCCAAAAGCATGGGATGAAGTGTAACCCTGCGGTCAGACTGGGGCGGGTGCCGGGTGAAGCCGATACTTGCAGAGTGTCACAAACTCATCGGAATCTAGGCTTGCCCCACCGACGAGCGCTCCATCGACGTTGGGACGAATCATCATTTCGGCGATATTGGCCGCTTTGACAGATCCACCGTACAAAATTCTTAATTCTGAGCCTGCGGTGGCGTCAAGTGAGCTGATGTATCCGCGAATCGCCGCGCACACCTCCTCAGCATCTGCGCTCGTGGCGGTCTTTCCGGTGCCGATAGCCCAGACCGGCTCGTAAGCGACCACCATCGTGGCCAGCTGACCCGGCGACACATCGGCCAGGGCGGCCTGAACCTGCGCGAGTGTGTGCTCAACGTGGGTGCCAGCTTCCCGAATGTCCAAACCTTCGCCAACGCACAGGATGGGTGTTAATCCCGCCCGCAGCGCAGCCGCCACCTTCTTGGCCACGGTTGCATCGTCTTCGCCATGCTCGAGGCGTCTTTCGGAATGCCCCACAACCACATACGTGCATCCCAGCCTTGAAAGCATCGGACCGCTGATATCGCCCGTGTGCGCACCGGAATCGAACATGGATAGGTCCTGCGCTCCATAGTGAAGCCGAAGTCGGTCTCCGTCGATTAAGGTTTGAACGCTGCGCAGGTCGATGAACGGCGGTAAAACTGCGATATCAACCGCATCGAAATCTGCATCACTCAAGGCAAAGCTGACTTTCTGGACATGCGCGATTGCCTCAAGATGGTTCAAGTTCATCTTCCAGTTGCCAGCAATCAACGGACGACGGCTCATGTCAGGCCTCCAATGCAACAAGACCCGGCAGGGTCTTTCCTTCAAGAAATTCAAGACTGGCTCCACCGCCGGTGGAGATATGCGTGAAGCCGGCTTTATCGATACCAAGCAATCGCACTGCTGCGGCGGAGTCTCCCCCGCCAACCACAGTGAGACCCTTCACTTGAGTGATGGCTTCGGCTACCACTCGTGTTCCATTAGCGAAAGCTGGCATCTCAAACACACCCATGGGGCCGTTCCAGACCACCGTCTTGCAGTCATCCAATGCTGCCGCGAACAATTGTGCGGACTCCGGACCGATATCCAAACCCATCCAGCCTTCGGGGATACCTGAGACAGGAACCACTTTCGCGGCTGCACCAGCTGCAAAACGGTCAGCCGCCACAACATCCACAGGCAAAACCAACGACACACCACGCTCTTGGGCGTGCTTCATGATCGCCGTCACTGTGTTCACCTGGTCGGCTTCGAATAGCGAGGACCCGACGTTATGTCCGAGCGCCGCTAGGAAGGTGAAGCACATACCTCCACCGATAATCAAAGTGTCGACCTTGGTGAGCAGATGTTCGATAACAGCAAGCTTGTCTGAAACCTTAGCGCCACCTAGGACCACAGCATAAGGGCGTTGTGGGTCCTGCAGTACACGAGTGAAGACCGTGCTCTCGGCTTCGATCAGCAAGCCAGCCGCATGTGGCAATAGTCCGGCGAGTTCCGTGACGCTTGCCTGCTTACGGTGAACGACCCCGAAACCATCACCGACGTAACAGTCGGCCAAAGCGGCCCACTCCATAGCCAGGGTTTGGCGCTCGTTGGCGTCTTTACTGGTCTCCCGCGGGTCGAACCGGACGTTCTCCAGCATCAGGATCGCGCCTGGCTCACAAGAGTCGGCAGCGTGTGTGGCCAGATCCCCAACAACAGCGTCAATGGTTGAAACGGGCACTCCGAGCAATTCACCTAATCGCTCAGCGACTGGGGCAACTGAGTATTTCCCGTCGTGCTGTCCATCAGGTCGACCGAGGTGCGTCAAGATAATAAGCGCTGCGCCTCTGGCTCGAAGTTCTCGCAAGGTGGGTAGCGCGGCCTGAATTCTACCGTCGTCGGTAATCACAGCGCCGTCCATAGGGACGTTCAAATCCAGACGGACAATGACCTTCTTGCCAGTCACATCCAGGTCGGCGAGGGTACGAAGTGACATCTCAGATCAGTCGCGAGAAGCCATGTACACGATGAGGTCAACCAAGCGGTTCGAGTAGCCCCACTCGTTGTCGTACCAGCCCAGAACCTTGACAGTGTCACCCATGGCGTTGGTGAGACTGGAGTCAAAGACACAGGACGCAGGCGACGTGACGATGTCGCTGGAGACGATCGGGTCTTGCGTGTACTCGAGAATCCCCAATAGAGGACCATCGGCGGCAGCCTTCATCGCTGCGTTGACCTCGCCAGCGCTTACCTCTCGGGAGAGAATGACCGTGAGGTCTGTCGCAGAACCCGTCGGGACTGGCACCCGCATGGCGTAGCCATCCAACTTCCCTTTGAGCTCTGGCAATACCAGCGAGATTGCTTTGGCCGCACCGGTCGTGGTTGGAATCATGTTGATCGCAGCCGCGCGAGCACGTCGAAGATCCTTGTGCGGGAAATCGAGAATGACCTGGTCATTGGTGTAAGCGTGAATCGTCGTCATCATCCCTTTGACGATGCCGAACTGCTCGTGAAGCACCTTGGCCATCGGTGCGAGGCAGTTCGTGGTGCATGAAGCGTTGGAGATGATTCGGTGCGCAGCTGGGTCATAATCCTCGTGATTAACTCCCATGACGATTGTGATGTCTTCGTCCTTGGCAGGTGC
>RFTO01000135.1 GCA_009923375.1 Actinomycetota bacterium
GATCGATGACTCGCAGTTTGAGGCAGCACAGGAATGTCTACTGCCCTTGGCGCAAGTTCAGGCGGCGCCCTTATCCGCAGATGTTGATGCGTTACTTCAAACGGCGCGAGCACTTATCGCCCTGTCGCAAGACGATGCACCATCGGCAGCGATGGCGCTGGCTGGGGTCACTCCAGATGAGACATTGCCACCAGTGGTGAGGGCGCGAGTGCTCACCGCGAGGGGACAGATCAACGAGGCGCTGGTGCGCGGCAGCGGCGTCGCCGATATTGCGGCGGCGGCGCAGGCATGGACAAATCTAGGTTTTCGCGAGGTCGTCTCCACAACCCTGGACCTGCTAGCTAAACACGGTAAGTAGCGCCGCTTCCACCCTCTAGTGGAGCGGGTACCCTCGGCTGTTGCAGCGCTTCGATCCGGCTGCCGGCCGACAGGATCGTGCGGCCACGGCCCCGTAGCTCAGGGGATAGAGCAATGGTTTCCTAAACCATGTGCCGGAGGTTCGAATCCTCTCGGGGCCACACGCAAGACACCACTCATGTATGACAACGCGCCAAGGCAGGCCCTCGTGTCGGTGCTGCGTGGCATTCTTACCGCCATGACTGGACTCTGGCTTGTTATCGGACTCGTTATCGGCCTCGCATCGGGCCTTATCATCGGCAAGCGGCAGGCACCACCTGCGGACATGTCGACGGCAACCGATTTAGCTGGTGCACAAGGGCGCCTGGAGCGCGCAGATAGTGAAATAGGTGCGTTGAAGCAGCAGATTGCGCAATTGCAGGAGAACCAACAGGTCGGTCAGCGCCTCGATGACCTCCTTACCCCCATGCGAAACCAATTACGCGATCTGGGAGAACAATCGAATAAGGCAGCCGTTGAGCGCGCCGCTGCTGACACTCAACTTGCCGAGCGCATGCAACAGCTCAAAGAAGGAACGGACACACTCAACGCCACGACCACCTCGATTTCCGCCGTCCTGACAAACAGCCAGATTCGCGGGCGTTTCGGCGAGATGCAGTTGGAGACAATGTTCGAATACGCCGGCCTCGTCGAGGGTATTGGCTATTCAACCCAACTCACCACCACCGATGATGACGGCAGCAAACGACCTGACTTCACCTTGAACTTGCCAGGTGGCGGGCGAATCATCCTTGACTCGAAGTTCCCACTCACCGAGTTCATGGCCGCGCAGTCCGCATCTGACGATGCCTCGCGCCAGAGCCACCTCAACGCTCATGCGAAAGCTGTTGTTGAACACTGCAAGGCACTCGCCAAACGTGGTTACACCAAGGATGCCGACTCAGTTGAGTTCGTCATCACTTTCTTGCCGGTGGATGCACTCCTCACAGCAGCGCTGGACGCTAATCCCTCTTTACTCGATGAGATCTACAAACTCAAGGTGGGCGTTGCCACCCCTGTCACGCTGATGCCACTGCTGATGACCCTGCAATACACATGGCAGAAACACGAATTCGCCAAGAACGCTCTGCAAATCCAACAAACCGGCGTGACTCTGCACGACCGTCTTGTCGTGTTCGGAGGCCACCTCGCGAAAGTTGGCTCCGGACTTAAATCCGCGTTAACGGCGTTCAACAACGCGGTCGGGAGCTACGACGGTCGGGTGATCCCCGCGGCGCGCGCTATGCGAGCGAATGGGCTGCCTGCCGCTGGAGAGTTGGATGACGTGGATCCAGTGACGGAAACCGTCCGCGACATTCAAACTCCTTACATCGTGGAGTTGCCGTCGCCATCAGACTCCGAGCCAAGTGAAACAGGCTGAGCCACACACATCTAGGTGTGACCGCTACTCGCAGTCAATGCCATCGCGGTCTCCATCTCGATACCAGGCATATTCAGAATCGCGCCCGCGCACGTAAGGCCCATAGCCTGCGGCCTTCGCCTTCGCACATGAGGAGAACCGCGGGTCCAGCCCAGCGTGTGCGGTCGACGCATTGGTGTCGCCCACAGCAGTGGACGAGGAAAGCGGCGGCGTCCCGGCATTTGCTGCTGTTGTCGGCTGGGAGCCTGGGTTCGGCAGGCGCATGGACGAGCACCTAGACAGCACCCTCTTCATCGCACTCTTCTCATCGCTGGTGACAAAGAGTTGGTACTTGCGTTTCACCATGACCTGACGAGCGACATAAGCGCACTGGTATGACCTCTGCGGTAGCCATGCACCTGCGTCCGCATCGCCCTTTTGGCGGTTTGCGCTCGCGTCTACTGCCAGCAGATTCGCAGGATCGTTAGCGAGTGCCGCGCGCTTGGAATACGCCCACACAGCAGCGCCAGTCTCCCACGCGTTACTCAACGCCACCACGTGATCGATGTCCACTCCACTGCCATTGCCGCGGACGTAGTAAATCGTTTGCCCGGTGTACGGGTCAGGCAGAGTCCCGCTGAGAACCTTGCATGCGCCCGCCCTGCTGATGGAGCGCAGATCTCGGGCGAGAATGTCGTCCCGGGTGTCGCAGTGGTTCCCATCAACATCTATCCATGCCTTGCCAAATTGACTGCGGGAATAGCCGGCGTGTGACAGCCACGTGCTCGTCTTCAAAGTGTCAACTGCCTTGTAAGCAGTGAGAGCAGAGGCCGCACGTGCTGCTTCTGCTGCAGTTGTCACATCCCCCGCCACGCCGTGGCGCTGCGCAGGGGAATTCGTCTGGTTATCAGTGTGATGCGCGGACCGCGCGGACGACTCAGATTGAGCCTGGCTGGTCGACAGGGGCACACTGTCAGCGGCACCTGCGGATGTGCCAGACGATGTGCCAGACGATGTGCCAGACGCTTGGTTACAGGCTGCGAGCACCACTGCTAGCAGGCTGGCTGCGATCGCTGATCGGCGTTCGTGTCTCACTGCATCCCCCTTACTTGATAGACAACTCGTGTCAGTCAGTCAAGATCGACAGCTAGATACTGCGTTTCGAGGAACTCGTGAATTCCATGGAAACCGCCTTCACGTCCCAGCCCTGATTGCTTCATGCCGCCGAAAGGCGCAGCTGGATCGGAAGCCACCCCCCGGTTCACAGCGACCATCCCCGACTCCATCTGGCGGCCAATTCGCAGGCCCTCGCCCACATTGGCTGCGTAGACATAAGAAATAAGCCCGTACTCAGTGTCATTGGCGTAAGTAATCGCCTGCTCAGTGGACTCGACCGCCACAATCGGCACAACTGGCCCGAAGATCTCCTGCTGCGTGAGCACGGAGCCTTGAACCACGTTGCGCACCACCATCGGCGCGACGAAGGCGCCTGACTGTGGGGCGATTCCTGCCTCAATCACCTCAACATCGCCGACCCGGGCGGACTCAACCAAATCAACAATCTTGTCGCGCTCCTTGACACTGACCATCGCGCCGAGGTCATTGGATTGATCAATGCCGGGTCCAACCTTTAACCCAGAGAGTGCTGCCGTGAACTTCTTCGCAAACGTTTCAACCAGCGACTCGTGCACATAGAAGCGGTTGGCTGCCGTACATGCTGCACCGCCATTGCGCATTTTTGCGATCATCGCGCCGGCGACCGCTGCATCCACGTCGGCGCCTTCGAGGACCAGGAACGGTGCGTTGCCGCCAAGTTCCATGCTCGGGTTCAGCACCTGGTCTGCGCATTCCCGAAGCAACATCTGGCCGACATATGTTGAACCGGTAAACGAGAGGGCGCGCACTCGTGGATCGTGCAGCATCGGAGTTAT
>RFTO01000136.1 GCA_009923375.1 Actinomycetota bacterium
CCGCCCTTGGTCCACGCAGTGGCCAAACGCTGTGGCACAAGGAAGTTACGGCCGTAACCGTCCTTCACCTCGAGCACATCGCCGTGCTCGCACCTCTCGTGAGGCCCGCGACACCGATCACGCCAACGAGATGAAGTCCGCACTGGAAGCCAACAAGGTTCGCCTTGCTGCCCGTGCTGGCGACTCCGGCCGCCTGTTCGGTGCTGTCACCGTCACCGACATCGTCGAAGCGATCTCTGCTTTGGGTGTCAAGGTCGACAAGCGCCGCGTTGAGATCGGCTCGCCGATCAAGACGACCGGCTCGTACACAGTCACCGTCAAGGTGCACCCGCAGGTGACTGCGACCGTGCAGCTTCAGGTGGTTGCTGCGAAGTAATTCGCTGCCAGATTCACTGGCTTATCTGATGGGCGTCGCACTTCGTGTGCGGCGCCCATCAGTTTTCTCTGATCCAAAGCACGAAGGTGTGTCGCCGGCATTCCTGGCGTTCGTGCGCGATTGCCGAAAGTCACAGGCAAAGAACTTTTTCTCCACAGCCTGTGCATGAATATTCGCGCGTGAAATCGCGTAACTCCTCTGATATTGATTCGGCGGTCCACAGGCAATCCACACCCCTTCCCACTGATTCATGCGTGTCGCAGGTGCTTGCACACAGCATGTCCACATGCCCGTCCACAGAGGGATTTTGCACGCGTCGTGCCAGCACCTAGATTCGCAATTTCACATGTGGGCCGCTGTCACAGTGGTCGATGTTCAGCATCAACACGAGTGTCAATGTGGATGTCAGTGTGTCGAGAGATGCTTGGCGTCTAGCGAATCTAGGGAGCATTCATGAGTGTTACGGAGTTATCGGCCTTCCGCCCAGACGATGGCGAGCCGACTCCTCCCACCTCGGTGCCGCCGCAGGACCTTTATGCAGAAGCATCCGTGCTTGGCGCGATGATGTTGAGTAAGGATGCTATCGCAGAGGTGATCGAAGACCTTCGCGCCGCAGACTTCTACCGCCCCGCGCACCAGGTGATTTACGACGCGATTGCCGTGTTGTTCGCAAAAGATGAGCCGGCCGACGCGATCACCGTCGCTGCTGAACTGCAACGCACCGGCGAGCTGGGTCGTGCTGGCGGCGCGATGTATCTCCACACGCTTGTGCAAGGAGTCCCCACTGCCGCGAACGCGGAGTATTACGCCAGGATCGTGATCGAGCGAGGCATGCTCCGCCGCCTAGTTGATGCAGGCAATCGCATTGCTGCCTTTGGGTATGCGGGCGATGGTGACCCCCACGATCTCGTCGACCGCGCTCAGGTTGAGGTGTACAACGTCTCCCAGCAACGCCGCGGCGAGGACTACAAGCAACTCGCAGAGTTGGTGCCCGACACATTCACGCAGATCGAGTCGCTCTCCCAACTCAACGGCCGCTCGACAGGAATCCTCACCGGCATCGCCGGACTCGATGATCTGACTCATGGTCTTCAGCCAGGGCAGATGGTGGTCATCGCAGCGCGTCCAGGAATGGGTAAGTCCACTCTGGCCTTGGACTTCGCGCGCAGTGCTTCGCTGCGCCAAGGCAAGACGTGTTGCCTCTTCTCCCTTGAGATGAGCCGTAATGAGATTGTCATGCGCTTGCTATCTGCCGAGGGCTCAGTCCGTTTGAACCATGTGCTTGGCGGCACAGTCGGCGATGATGAATGGCAGCGGCTCGCAACCGCGATGGGTGTCGCCTCTGCGGCACCCATGTTCATCGACGACTCCGCGAATCTGACGATGATGGAGATCCGAGCCAAGGCCCGCCGACTCAAGCAACGCCATGGTTTGGACATGATCATCATTGATTACCTCCAATTGATGAGCAGTGGCAAACGCGTAGAGAGCCGTCAGGTTGAGGTGTCCGAGTTCTCACGACAGATGAAGCTGCTCGCCAAGGAGCTGCACATCCCCGTGGTTGCACTCTCCCAGCTCAACCGTGGCCCGGAGCAACGCGCTGACAAGAAGCCGATGCTCTCGGACCTGCGTGAGTCCGGCTCCATCGAGCAGGATGCCGACTTAGTGATCTTGCTGCACCGTGAAGATGTCTATGAGAAGGAATCCACTCGCCCAGGTGAAGCAGACCTGATCATCGCCAAGCACCGTAACGGCGCCACAGGCACTATCGCTACAACATTCCACGGCCACTACTCGCGTTTCGGTAAGTGAGCGTCGCGTGGGCTTAGGCTCACATCGTGATCGCTTACTCCACATTTCCGACCATCCACCTGGGACCGTTAACTTTTTACACCTTCGGTTTGTGCGTGGCGGTCGGAGTGCTGTTAGGCGCCTACGTCACATCGAAGCGCAACGCTCGTTTCGGCATCAGCACTGAAGCCACTCAATCGATGGTGATGTGGCTGGTTGTGGCCGGGTTGGTCGGAGCGCGGCTGGCCTGGGTGGCTACCAACTGGTCGCAGATTCATTCCCCCATCGACGTGATCGCCGTCTGGAAGGGCGGGATGCAATTCTCCGGTGGATTCATTGCCGCATTGGCCATCGCCCCGTGGGCGACCCGGCGGCTCAAAGCCGGGGACACTCCCCGGATGGCGCTTCTCGACAGTGCAGCAGTGGGTCTGGCCGTCGGGCAGTGGCTTGGGCGGCTTGGCTGCATCTCGGTGGGAGAGCACCTTGGGGGACCCACCACATTCTTTCTGGGGTGGAAGTACCTCGGCGGCACCACCCGGGAGCCCGGCTACATCGTCGGCCAGACCTATCACAACACCGCGGTGTACGAATTTCTCTGGCTAATCCCGGTCATCGGCCTCCTGCTGTGGCTCGATCGCTGCTCAAACCGAGCACATCTGGCGCATGGGACACTGATTGGCGCCTTCATCGTCATGTACACCGCGGCGCGCTTTGGAACGGACTTTCTTCGCATTCACGACAAAACGCTCGCCGGTCTCACCGGCGCGCAGTACATGTGCCTAGCGCTATTCCCGGTGGGGGTATGGGTTCTTATTCGAATTCGACGGAACCGAGTTGGAAAAGCCGCCGTCATAGTCCCCGAGGGGTAAGACCTGTATGTCCTCGACTGTCGGATTTATTCACACGTCTGGATTCTGGACACCGGCAGTACGTGCGTTGGTATCCTCAGCGGGTCCGGTGGTCTCGTTGACACAATCGGCATAGATATGGAGTGGATTCGGTGAAGAAGACCTTGACTCGTGTGGGTGTGGCGATCGCGGCGTTAGCCCTCAGTTCTGTTGGCATCCCAGCCGCCGCCCACGCCGAGGGCGATGTCGCGCCAATTACCTGCCAACTGGTTGTCGATGCGGATTCACCGCAATGCGAGGGTGAGATCCTCTTGTCGCCCCAGAGCGAGACTGAGCCGACCCCCTGCGTCGCCACCTTCGATGACGACGGCAATCAGCAGCAGTTCTGCGAAAATGACAACACGCAAAAGCCAAAGAATGGCGACTGCACCTCCGTCGATGACCAGTCCGACGTGTCCGCGACGATGTGCGTAGACCCGATTCCTGCTTCTGATCGCACCTGCGAAACGACTGTTCAGACCACTGATGATGGCAGTGAATACAAGTTGACCACCTGCCGCGATGGCTCGGGCGCGATCGTCGCAGAGATCACCTACGGCGCTGATGGCTGCGTGACCAC
>RFTO01000137.1 GCA_009923375.1 Actinomycetota bacterium
GGCACCCGCCCGTACCGCGTTCACTTCCGTGATCCTTCGTTTAACAACTTGCAGGCGACACCGGCGATGAGTGAGGGCGGCCAGATCGCCGACATCATCGCCGCAGTTGCATCCATCGACCCGGTAATGGGAGGCGTCGACCGATGATCGACACGAAGACGCTCGACGAGTTGCGGGAGATCGCGGGCCGTTATCCGCAAGCGCGATCGGGTTTGCTACCGATGCTGCACTTGCTGCAGTCGGTGCAGGGTCACGTCAGCAGTGAGGGCATCGCAGCCTGTGCAGACATTCTCGAACTGACCACAGCCGAGGTAACAGGCGTTGCGACGTTCTACACGATGTATCACTCTGAGCCGCAGGGCCAGCACCACATCGGAGTGTGTATCAACCCCGGTTGCGCGATTCTTGGCGGCGATGCGGTTTACGCCGCCGTCAGCGAGCGCCTCGGCATCGACCACGACGAGGTGACGGCCGACGGCAAGTTCTCCCTAGAGCGCATCGAGTGCCAAGCGGCATGCACCCATGCGCCGGCGATGACTGTGAACTGGGAGTTCATGGACTTGGTGACGCCAGAGTCCGCGGTGAGCACGATTGACAAACTTGCCAATGGCGAGACTGTGGAATCCACCCGCGGCCCTGTGGTCGGCACCTGGCGCGACACTGCTCGGGTGCTGGCAGGTTTCGATGACGGCAAAACTGATGAAGGTGTCGCTGCCGACGAGTTAATGCTCGCTGGGTTGAAGCGTGCCAAGGAACTCGGCATGACAGCGCCGAACATGACTAACGGCGCTTCACATGCAGAGGCGGGTCAGTGACAATGGGCCAGACATCAGGATTGACCCCCGTCCTCACCGCACATTGGGATGAGCCGGATTCATACAAGATCGAGGGCTACCGTCGCCACGGCGGTTACGACGCGGTTGCTAAGGCCTTTGCAATGGGCCCCGACTCCGTTATCTCGTTGGTGAAGGACTCAGGTCTGCGTGGCCGCGGCGGCGCCGGCTTCCCGACCGGCTTGAAGTGGTCATTCGTCCCCCAGAACGACGGTAAGCCGCATTACCTCGTCATCAACGCCGACGAGTCCGAGCCAGGTGCGTGTAAGGACATCCCGTTGATGATGGCGAACCCGCATTCGCTTATCGAGGGAATCATCATCACCGCATTCGCGATTCGCGCGAACCATGCTTTCATTTATCTTCGCGGCGAGGTGCCGCACGTCTATCGCCGCATCAGCAACGCAGTGCGTGAGGCATACGCCGCCGGAGTGCTGGGCAAGAACATTGCCGGCAGTGGCTTTGACCTCGATGTTGTGGTCCATGCAGGCGCTGGTGCTTACATCTGCGGCGAGGAAACCGCGCTGCTGGATTCCCTCGAAGGCCGCCGCGGCCAACCGCGTTTGAAGCCGCCCTTCCCCGCAGTTGCCGGGCTTTACGCCTCACCGACTGTCGTGAACAACGTTGAGACGATTGCGAACATTCCGTCCATCATCAACGGCGGAGTCGACTGGTTCCGATCTTTCGGCACCGAGAAGTCCCCTGGATTTAAGCTTTTCGCGGTGTCTGGGCATGTGAATCGCCCTGGCATTTATGAAGCGCCGCTAGGAATCACCATGCGCGAGTTGCTCGAGCACGCGGGTGGTGTTCGCAACGGTCACAAGGTGAAGTTCTGGCTGCCTGGTGGGTCTTCGGTGCCGATGCTTATCGAAGAGCATCTCGACTTGCCGCTGACATACGAGGCAATGGCAGAGGCCGGGACGATGCTTGGCACCGGTACCCCGATGGTGTTCGACGAGACCACATCTGTGGTGCGTGCAGTTACTGGCTGGTTGAAGTTCTACAAACACGAGTCGTGCGGTAAGTGCACCCCGTGCCGTGAGGGCACCTGGTTCATCACCGATCTGCTCACCCGTTTTGAAGCAGGCACCGGCAAGGTTGAGCAGCTCGACACTCTCAACCAGCTGTGCGGCCAGATTATGGGCCGCTCCTTCTGTGCACTCGGCGACGCCGCGGCGACACCGTTCCCCGCCGCGATGAAGTACTTCCGCGACGAGTTCATCGCCGGCACTGAGACGGCGGCTGATTTCATGTTCGATCCCCAGAAGTCGATGATGCTGCCGGTGGTGACCCGATGACGATAATGGCTAATCCGAGTGCGGATGTGACGCCGGTGGAGACAGTGTCGGTGACCATCGACGGAATCACAATCGACGTGCCGAAGGGGACGTTGATCATCCGCGCCGCCGAGACGCTCGGCATTGCGGTTCCACGATTCTGCGATCACCCACTGCTGGAGCCGGTGGCCGCTTGCCGCATGTGCTTGGTTGAGGTCGAAGGCCAAGGTAAGCCGCAGCCGTCATGTGCAATCACCTGCAATGACGGGATGGTGGTGCGCACCCAGAACTCCAGCCAGATGGCGCAGGAGGCGCAAGCCGGTGTGATGGAGTTCCTGCTCATCAACCACCCACTTGACTGTCCTGTCTGTGACAAGGGTGGGGAGTGCCCGTTGCAGAACCAGGCGATGACCGCTGGCGCCGCGGACACTCGCTTTGATGGCACTAAGCGCACATTCGAGAAGCCGATCAACGTCAGCGCGCAGGTGCTCTTGGATCGCGAGCGTTGCGTCTCTTGTGCACGCTGCACCCGCTTCGCAGATGAGATCGCTGGCGACTCATTCATCGACCTGCTCGATCGCGGTGCACAACAGCAGGTCGGCACCAGCGACGACGACGCCTTCGACTCTTACTTCTCTGGAAACACCATCCAGATTTGCCCGGTCGGTGCGCTGACCAGCGCGAACTACCGCTTCCGTGCCCGCCCCTTCGATTTGGTGTCGACCCCGACAGTGTGCGAGCACTGCTCATCGGGTTGCAACCTACGCACCGACCACCGACGCCACTCGGTTATGCGCCGCTTGGCATGGGACAACCCACAGGTGAACGAGGAGTGGAGTTGCGACAAAGGCCGCTTCGCTTTTGCCCACACGCAAATCGACCGCATCACGCACCCGATGGTTCGTGGAGCTGATGGCGAGTTGCAGGTTGCCTCGTGGCCGCATGCACTCGCAGTTGCCGCAGCCGGCTTGCGTAAAGCAGCCGGTAGCGTCGGAGTACTCACTGGTGGTCGCCTGACGACTGAAGATGCGTATGCCTACTCACGTTTCGCCCGTGGGGTACTCGGCACCGACGACATCGACTTCCGTAATCGCGTTGCCACCGACGAAGAGGCCGCGTTCCTTGCGCACTCGGTTGTTGGTGCTGATGGCGTGACTTACGCAAGTGTGGAGCGTGCGCCGTTTGTGTTGTTGGTGTCGTTCGAGCCCGAGGATGAGTCGCCGATTGTGTTCCTACGTTTGCGCAAGAGCGCTCGCGTCGGTCGCACGAAGGTGGCGACAATCGCGCCATTTGCCAGCGCTGGCAGCCAGAAGTTAAACGCAACGTTGGTTGCCGCTGCACCGGGAACTGAAGCCACTGCGGTCACGCAGTTGCCTGCTGATATCAAGGAGGCACTCGCTCAGCCTGGTGCTGTGATCTTGGTCGGCGAGCGCGCGGCGGCAAGTGCAGGCACCTTGAGTGCCGTTTCCGAATTGGCGGCGAGCACTGGTGCGAGTCTTGCGTGGATTCCTCGCCGAGCCG
>RFTO01000138.1 GCA_009923375.1 Actinomycetota bacterium
GAGTGCTCGGGTGACATCCAGGAGCAACCGTGGGCGGTCGATTGCATCCACTTGGATATTCACGAAGAACTGCGACTTCGTAGTGGGCGCCCATTCAACCGGCAGTAGTCGCTCAGGCTGACTCAAGAGGTCACCTGAGTTGGTGCAAGTTCGGCGGTGCACCGAGACTCCAGCACCGCGTGTCACAAAGCCGATGATGTCGTCACCAGGAACCGGCATGCAGCAGCGGGCCAATTTGGTCCACACATCTGCGGCACCCTTGACCACCACGCCGGAGTCGGTTGCACGACGGGTTGTTCGTCGGGTGAAGAGCGCTGCCGGGGTCATTCCCTCACTGAGGTCATCCTCGGTGGCGATTTCGCCACCATGTCTGGTCACTAGGCGCACGATCACACTGGCAGCCGAGACATTGCCCTCGCCCACGGCGGCATACAGCGATGGAATACCGTCAAGATTCATTTCATCTGCCACGGCCGACAGCGAGGTGGTGGTCATGAGTCGTTGAATTGGTAGCCCTTGCTTGCGCAGCGCCTTGGAGAGTTCCTCGCGACCTTGCTCAATCGCATCCTCTCGGCGCTCCTTGGTGAACCACGCCTTGATTTTCGATTTTGCCCTACCCGACACCGCGATATTCAGCCAATCGCGACTCGGACCAGCCCCCTCCGCCTTACTTGTGAAGATTTCAAGCACGTCCCCATTAGCCAAAGTCGATTCCAACGGCGCCAACTTCCCGTTCACCCTCGCACCCACACATCGATGACCCACCTCAGTGTGCACGGCGTAGGCGAAGTCAATGGGGGTGGATTGCGCCGGCAAGGCAATGACGTCTCCCTTGGGAGTAAAGACGTAGACCTCGTTGCTCGCTAGCTCATATCGCAAGGCATCGAGGAACTCATCGGGATCCTCAGTTTCGCGCTGCCAATCAAGCAGTTGCCGCAGCCAGGAGAAATCATCGACCTGCTTGCCGCCAACTGAACGCTGTTTGTAACGCCAGTGGGCGGCCACTCCGTATTCAGCAGTGCGGTGCATCTCCATTGTCCGGATCTGCATCTCAACGGGCTTGCCCTCCGGCCCCATCACTGTGGTGTGCAGAGACTGATACATCGTGAACTTGGGCATCGCGATATAGTCCTTGAATCGACCAGGCAGCGGGTTCCACAGCGAGTGGATGACGCCAAGCGCTCCATAGCAATCTCGTACCGAATCAACCAGGATGCGAATGCCCATGAGGTCATGAATGTCATCCAGATCACGACCCTTGAGCGACATCTTTTGGTAGACGCTGTAAATATGCTTGGGACGACCAGTCACTGTTGCCTTAATGCGTGCCTCATGCAGGTTTTCATCCACCTCAGACATCAACGTCTCTAGGTAGTGATTGCGAGCTGGTGCATATTGCCCCACTAAACGAGCGACCTCTTCGTACACCTTCGGCTCCAATGTGGCGAAGGCGAGGTCTTCGAGTTCCCACTTGAGCGTGTTCATGCCTAGGCGATGCGCAAGCGGAGCGTAGATCTCAATGGTCTCGCGGGCTTTCTGCGCTTGCTTCTCCGGCAGCATGTATTGAATCGTCCGCATATTGTGGAGTCGATCGGCAAGCTTGATCACCAAGACTCTGATGTCTTTGGCCATCGCCACAACCATCTTTCGGACAGTCTCCGCCGTTGATGACTCCCCGTATTTCAGCTTGTCCAATTTGGTGACTCCGTCAACTAAGCGCATCACCTCATCGCCAAAGTCCAGACGGAGTTGTTCCAATTCGTATCCGCAATCTTCAACTGTGTCGTGGAGCAGGGCCGCCACCAAGGTGGGCGCTGTCATTCCAAGTTCGGCCAGGATCTCAGTAACCGCCACGGGGTGGGTGATGTACCGCTCCCCTGATTTGCGCAATTGACCCGCATGCATCCGATCAGCGGCTTCATAAGCCTGCACGATCGGCTTGATGTCTGACTTGGGGTGGTAAGTGTTGAGGGAGGAGATGACTCGCTCCAACTCAACTGGATACGGACTGCTGCGTCGCAGGGGCAGGCGCCGACCCGTTACGGGTCCGGTGCTGACTGCCTCACTCACCGACGACCAAGCCTCCTTCTAACTGACAGGGCAACTGTAAAGCCGAAGCCCCCGTCGACGCGTGTTGACGGGGGCTTCGGCACAGCTAGTGCTCGCTGGTTTAACGCTTGCTACGAGGGATGTTGCGCTTGGGTTGTGCGCGCTCACCCACCTGACGCATCGGAATGGCATTGGCGGACTCAACGTCCGTTGTCGGTTCGATACCGGCCGCACGGTCGGCATCTGCTGCACGGCGGGCACTCACGCGCTTGGCAAGTGCCGCCATTTGCGGGTTGCGCTCGCGGATCTGGGCCAAGAACGGCGTTGCCACGAAGATTGAGGAGTAAGTACCAGCGATCGTTCCAACGAACAACGCAAGAGCGAGATCCTTCAACGTTCCAGCGCCAAGGAAACCGACACCGATGACCAGAATTGACGCCACTGGCAGCAGTGCAATGATGCTGGTGTTGATCGAGCGGACCAGAGTCTGGTTCAAGGCAAGGTTCGCGGCATCGGAATAGGTCATCCGGGCCGTCTTGAGTAGGCCAGCAGTGTTCTCGCGGACCTTGTCAAAGACCACCACAGTGTCATACAGCGAGAATCCGAGGATGGTGAGCACACCAATCACGGTGGCCGGGGTCACCTCGAAGCCGCTAAGCGCATAGATACCAACGGTGATGATCAAGTCGTGTGCAAGGGCAAACAAGGCTGCTAGCGCCATCTGCCATTGGAAATATATGGACAGAAATAGAGCCACGAGGATAAGGAACACGACAAGACCTTGGAAGGCCTTGCTCGTGATCTCCTTACCCCATGTCGGTCCTACCGACTCAGTGGCGATATCCGCTTCATTGACCTTGAACGTGGTTGCAAGCGTCTTGACGACATCGGTCAGGGTGTTGGAATCTAACGTGGTGGTTCGCCACTGCAACTTGTCATTGCCGACCTTGGTCACGACCGCATCGGGGATGCCGGCGCTCTTGGCAGCCGCGCGACCCTGCTCAACAGTCGCCGTGGTCTTGACCTGGAACTGCGAGCCACCAACGAAGTCCAAACCCAGGTTCAGTCCGCGGGTGAACAAGCCAGCGATCGCGACAAGCACGATGATGCCGGAGATGACATACCAACGGTTACGGCGTCCGACGAAGTCGTAAGACACCTGCCCGCTGTAGAGGCGTGCGGCGAGTGAGTTCTTTGCCATCATGACTCCTGAGTGCTAGTCGCGGCAAGTCGCGGGGCGATGCCGAGGTGGGCGGCGTCCAAACCGGTGAGCTTGCCACCGGAGGCGAACCACTTATTGCGGACGATGAACTCAACAACCGGGCGCGTGAAGGCAAATGCGACGAACACATCGATCACGGTGGTCAGGCCCAAAGTGAAAGCGAATCCTCGGACGCTGCCGACCGAGAGGAAGTACAGCACCACTGCGGCAAGGAATGAGACTCCGTCAGCGGCCAAGATCGTGCGTCGCGCTCGAACCCAACCACTACTTGCAGCACCCCGTAGGCCCTTGCCTTCGCGTACCTCATCTCGCAGGCGCTCGAAGTACACAACGAACGAGTCTGCCGTGATGCCGATCGC
>RFTO01000139.1 GCA_009923375.1 Actinomycetota bacterium
CGGCGATTCCCACATCGAAGATGCGGTCTGGGAACTGGGATGCGAAAGCGTCTAAACCAGTTGGTCCGAGCATCGCAGCAGTGATCGCGACAACGTCATCGCGGCGGCGACCAATCGATACCATCTCATCGCTGAACGCGTTGGTCCAAGTCGGCGCCTCCGCTGTCAACGGCTCCCCCGTCACCGGATGGATCACCTTCACAGCGTGAAAGCGCTCGGCATCGTCGTTGATCGCCGGAGCGTGACCGCGACCCTTCTCGGTGATGAAGTGCACGATGACCGGGCTGCCGTAGCCGCGGGCGAGAGCCAACGCCTTGGTGGCTTCCTCGATGTTATGGCCGTCAATCGGTCCGATGTATTTCAAGCCCAGATCCTCGAACATCCCCTGCGGGGAGACCATGTCCTTCAGGCCCTTCTTCATTCCGTGTAAAGCCTCAAACATCGGCCGACCGAACACAGGAGTGCGTTGCAGAACATCCTTGCCCCACTTCAGGAAGCTCTCGTAACCCTTGGTAGTGCGCAATGTGGCCAGGTGGTGTGCGACGCCGCCCACGGTGGGGCTATAGGAACGCTCGTTGTCATTGACGACGATGACGATGGGCAAATCATCTGATGCGGCGATGTTGTTCAGCGCCTCCCACGACATACCACCGGTGAGCGCGCCATCGCCGACAATTGGAATCACATGACGGCCACTCTGCCCGGAGAGACGGAAGGCCTTCGCGATGCCGTCGGCGTAAGACAACGCCGTGGATGCATGACTGTTCTCGATCACATCGTGCGGACTTTCCGCGCGGCTGGGATATCCCGACAAGCCGCCTGCCTGACGCAGCTGATCGAACCCCGCGGAGCGGCCGGTGAGGATCTTGTGCACATAACTCTGATGCCCGGTGTCCCAGAGCAACACGTCGTTCGGCGATGTAAAAGCGCGGTGCAGGGCGATGGTCAACTCGACCACGCCAAGATTCGGTCCGAGGTGGCCCCCTGTGCGCGAAACCTTCTCGATGAGAAATCCGCGAATCTCCTCCGCGAGGGCTCGGGCCTGGGCCGGGCTCATCCGCTGCACATCGCGCGGACTCTTGATCCCTCGGATCAACGGGTACTCACGCGCCTGCTGGCTCGGCTCCATACCCATAAGGAGAGAGTCTAGGTTGAGTCAGGCCGTTAGGCAGGTTGTGGTGACACATGGGAGCACTTATGCCGTTGCTTGTTGGCCCATCCCTGCCAGTGACAGGCCAGCAGGGCGTTAACCGACGGTGGCCGACCTGAGCGCGCAACCCAGCGGATGGGCGCACCAGCGCTCACCAAGGATCACACGAGACTGCGTGCCACGAACTGCAAGATGCCTCCATGGCGGTAGTAATCCGCCTCGCCTGGGGTGTCGATGCGCACGACAGCCTCGAAGTGAATCACTGCTCCGTCAGGTGCCGTTGCCGACACCGAAACAGTTTTCGGGGTCACCCCATCGTTTAGTGCCGTGATGCCGACGATGGCAAAGGTCTCGTGCCCCGTAAGCCCCAGCGATTGCGCAGTCTGCCCGGCGGGGAACTGCAACGGCAGCACTCCCATGCCGATCAGGTTACTGCGGTGGATGCGCTCGTAACTCTGTGCGATAACTGCCTTGACCCCCAAGAATGCGGTGCCCTTAGCCGCCCAGTCGCGAGATGACCCGCTGCCGTATTCAGCGCCGGCGAGCACCACGAGCGGAACGCCCGAGGCTTGGTAATCAACAGATGCGTCGTAGATTGCAACCGTCTGCCCATCGCGCAGGAAGTGTCGCGTGACGCCGCCCTGAATCTCCGGCGTGAGCAAGTTGCGCAAGCGGATGTTCGCAAAGGTGCCGCGGATCATCACCTCGTGATTGCCGCGGCGAGAGCCGTAGGAGTTGAAGTCGGCCTTGGCCACACCATGCTCGGTGAGGTAGCGCCCTGCGGGACTATCAGCCTTGATGGAGCCGGCCGGGGAGATGTGATCGGTTGTCACCGAGTCCCCCAGCACTGCCAGCACCCGGGCACCGGAGATGTCGGTAACTGGCGCAGGCGTCATTGTGAGTCCTGCGAAATAGTGCGGCTTGCGCACGTAAGTGGAATCTGCATCCCAGGCAAACATCTGACCGGTCGGAGTCGGCAGATTGCGCCAGTGGTCATCACCATCGAACACATGTGCGTACTCACTCTGGAAAGTCTCTCGCGTCAGCGACGAAGTCATAACAGATGTCACTTCATCCTCATTGGGCCAAATGTCCTTAAGGAAGACCGGCACGCCTGCGGAGTCGTATGCCAGCGGCTCGGTTGCCAAATCGATGTTCATCGTGCCAGCAATTGCATAGGCCACCACCAACGGCGGGCTGGCGAGATAGTTCATCTTCACATCCGGGTTAATGCGTCCCTCAAAGTTACGGTTACCCGAGAGCACCGCAGTCACAGCAAGATCATGTTCGTTGACCGCTGCGGAGATCTCCGACGGCAACGGGCCGGAATTGCCAATGCATGTCGTGCAGCCGTAACCGACCAAATTGAATCCGAGTGCGTTCAACGGCTCAATTAATCCGGCCTTCTCGTAGTAGTCCATGACTACTCGCGACCCAGGCGCCAAAGTTGTCTTCACCCACGGCTTTGCCTTCAATCCGCGGGCTGCGGCGTTGCGCGCAAGCACACCCGCGGCAATCATCACCGACGGATTGGATGTGTTGGTGCATGAGGTAATCGCCGCAATCACCACCGCTCCGTGGCCGAGAGTGGCGCTGCCGCCACCAGGCATGGCTGTGTCGAAAGAGTCCGCCGCCGAGCCGCCTTCGGGGAGGTAGCCTCCGATTTCCGCAGCGAATGCTTCCTTAGCTGAGGCGAGTTCGATCCGGTCCTGCGGTCGACGCGGACCAGCGATAGACGGCACCACTGTG
Organism: Actinomycetota bacterium; assembly: GCA_009923375.1. Lineage (GTDB taxonomy): Bacteria > Actinomycetota > Actinomycetes > S36-B12 > UBA5976 > RFTO01. Next base: position 2,900 of record RFTO01000139.1, read on the forward strand.
GACAGATCCAGTTCGAGATACTCGGAGAACACTGGCTCGACGGCCGGGTCATGCCACAAGCCCTGCTCTTTGGCGTATGCCTCCACAAGACGAACCTGGGTGTCACTGCGACCAGTGAGGCGTAAGTACTCGAGAGTCTCCTCGTCGATGGGGAAGATTGCGCAAGTGGAGCCGTATTCCGGGCTCATGTTTCCGATGGTGCTGCGGTTCGCCGCAGACACAGCCGCGACGGACTCACCATAAAACTCGACGAATTTGCCAACCACGCCGTGCTTGCGGAGCATCTGCGTGATGACGAGCACCAAGTCTGTTGCGGTGGTGCCGGCCGGCAGTTTGCCACTGAGCTTGAATCCGACAACCCGCGGAATCAACATGGAGACGGGCTGTCCGAGCATCGCCGCCTCGGCTTCGATGCCGGACACGTGAGTGCGTCGGACACTCTCAAAGTGCTTCAGAAACCGTTTTACGGGAGCAGCCAGCGGCATGCCAGAAAGCCGCCCACGAGGAGCACGCCTAAGACAACCGTGACCACTTCCAGATAGCGTTCCAGAAAGTCTTTGGCGCGGTGGCCACACAGACGCATCACGGCGGCCACGATAAAGAATCTCGCGCTGCGGCCAATCGCCGAAGCGGCCACAAGCGTGCCCAGCGGCACTCCAAACACACCGGCAG
>RFTO01000140.1 GCA_009923375.1 Actinomycetota bacterium
GCAGTTCCCGTCGGTGTCCATGGGCTTGGGCCCGATGCAGGCGATTTACCAAGCCCGCTTTAACAAATACCTCGAAGCCCGCGGAATCAAGGACACCTCGCAACAGCGTGTGTGGGCCTTCCTCGGGGATGGCGAGATGGACGAGCCGGAATCGACTGGTGTCATCGGCCTCGCAGCGCGCGAGGGCTTGGACAACCTGACGTTCGTCGTGAACTGCAACCTGCAGCGGCTCGATGGCCCAGTGCGCGGCAACGGCAAGATCATCCAGGAGCTCGAGGGAATCTTCCGCGGCGCCGGCTGGAACGTCATCAAGACCATCTGGGGATCCGGCTGGGATCGACTCTTCGATGCAGACCGCGATGGCGCCTTGGTGGATCTGATGAACCACACCATCGACGGCGATTTCCAGACATTCCGCACCGAGGATGGTGCGTACATTCGCGAGAACTTCTTCGGCCGCGACCCGCGCACTGCAGCGCTGGTGCAGGACTTCAGCGACGACCAGATCTGGGCGCTTAAGCGCGGAGGTCACGACGAGCAGAAGATCTATGCAGCCTTCGATGCCGCAACCAAGCACAAGGGTCAGCCGACAGTCATCCTCGCCAAGACCATCAAGGGTTACGCCCTAGGGCAGTCATTCGAGGGTCGCAATGCCACCCACCAGATGAAGAAGATGTCGCTGGAGGACCTCATCGCTTTCCGCGATCGCCTGCAGATCCCGGTCAGTGACGCGCAGCTGGATAAATACCTGCCTCCTTACTACCGCCCCGACGCCGACAGCGCTGAATCGCATTATCTGTTGGAGCGCCGTCGTGAGCTCGGTGGCTTCATGCCGAACCGCCGCGGAGCTCGCAAGCCTCTGCCAATGCCGGCCGAATCCACCTTCGAGGCCGGGTTGCGTGGCTCCGGCCACCAGGGAGTCGCCACCACCATGGCATTCGTTCGTCTGTTCAAGGACTTGATGAAGGACAAGGAGATCGGGCATCGTTTTGTGCCAATCATCCCCGATGAGGCGCGCACATTCGGCATGGATTCGTTGTTCCCTGTGCAGAAGGTCTACTCACCGAAGGGCCAGAACTACACCGGCGTGGACCGTGAACTGATGCTGCAGTGGAAGGAGAACACCGCAGGTCAGATCTTGCACGAGGGCATCAATGAAGCTGGCTCCACGAGCTCCTTCATCGCCGCCGGGTCTTCGTATTCAACCCACGGCGAGCCGATGATTCCTGTGTACATCTTCTACTCAATGTTCGGCTTCCAGCGCACCGGTGACTCCTTCTGGGCGGCGATGGACCAGTTGTGCAACGGCTTTGTGCTCGGCGCAACCGCCGGCCGCACCACGCTCAACGGCGAAGGCCTGCAACACCAAGATGGACACTCACTGCTGCTCGCATCAACGAACCCGGCCGTGGTTGCTTATGACCCTGCTTACGCCTACGAGCTCACGCACATCTTCAAGGATGGTCTGCGCCGCATGTACGGTGAGAATGCAGAAGATATTTTCTACTACATCACTATGTACAACGAGCCCTATCAGCAGCCAGCGCAACCAGAGAATGTAGATGTCGAAGGGATCCTCAAGGGCATCTACAAGCTGCGCGATGGTGAAGGAGATGGCGCTCGCGCCCAGCTGCTCGCCTCGGGTGTGGCCGTGCCGTGGGCACTCAAGGCCCAGCAGATTCTTCACGATGAATGGAATGTGACTGCTGACGTGTGGTCAGTGACCTCTTGGAATGAGTTGCGCAACGATGGCCTCGCCGCCGATCGCGACGCACTGCTTAACCCAGGCACTCACCGCACTCCGTACATCTCACAAGCACTTGAATCTGCTCGCGGACCGGTCATCGGCGTCAGCGATTACATGAACGCCGTTCAAGATCAGATCCGCGCATGGGTGCCGCAGCATTACGCAACCTTGGGCACCGATGGCTGGGGCATGGCAGACACCCGAGGTGCCTTGCGCCGGCACTTCCTGGTCGATGCGGAGTCGATCGTGGTGAAGACCCTGCTCACTCTCGAGCAGCTTGGTGAGTATCGCGTCGGCGCGGCTGCGCAGGCTGCTGCGAAGTACAACCTGGGCACCCCCGCTGCCGCCGATGCGGGCAACACAGAGGGTTCGGGCTGACGTTCTCCACTGAGGGTTCGCAGGTGCCCCGTGCGCGTGCGAACCCTCAGTCATGTCCTGTGGTGGATATCGCCCACACGCTCGCACGCTGATAAGCGCAAGGATATTTGTGGGACATCGTCTGCAGAGGCCATCGATCCACAGTGAAGTGATTCGGACTAAACGGACAAGCCGTCGGCATGCAATCGGAGTTCACATCCCGTTAACTAGACTCACTGCTCATGCTCGTCGTTGTCGCCCCTGGTCAAGGCTCGCAGGCACCAGGCTTCCTAGAACCTTGGCTCACCATTCCCCGAGTCCATGACCGATTGCGCTGGCTTTCCGCCGCCGCAGGCATCGACCTCATCACCCACGGCACCGTCAGTGATGCCGACACCATCAAAGACACAGCGATCGCGCAGCCGCTTCTGGTTGCCGCGGGCATGGTCAGCTTGTTGGAGATCTTCCCCCACCCTTCCGAGGCCTACCAGAGGATCGGAGCAGGCGCTGGTCACAGCGTCGGCGAGATCACCCTGGCCGGCGCATCGGGCATCATGAGTGCCGAGCAGGCGATGATCTTCGTCCGCGAGCGCGGCAGGGCCATGGCTGCCGCTGCGGCCTCGACGGCCACCGGCATGACCGCCGTCCTCGGCGGCGATGCCGATGAGGTCATCGCCCACTTGGAATCCATGGGCATCACGGCAGCCAACATCAATGGAGCCGGTCAGATCGTTGCCGCCGGCACCATCGAGCAGCTAGATGCCCTCGACGCCAATCCGCCGGCGGGAGCTCGACTTCGCCGCCTGCAGGTGGCCGGCGCTTTCCACACACACCACATGGACCCAGCCGTGAACGTTCTTCGCGATTACGTCCGCGCGATCATCACCCACGACGCCCGCGTCCCCTTGATCAGCAATGCCGACGGCCAGATCGTCCGCAATGGCCGCGACTACCTCACGCGCTTGGTGACACAGGTGAGCAATCCCGTGCGCTGGGATCTGTGCATGGAGACAATGCGTGACATGGGCGTGACCGCGATTTTGGAGCTACCACCAGCAGGCACTCTTGCTGGCTTAGCCAAGCGCGCGCTGCCAGATGTCGAAATCGTCACTGTGAAGACACCTGATGACCTCGATGCAGCGAAGGACCTGATCGAGCGCCACGGCAATCGCGCCGAATCCGCCGAAGAGCCGACGTGGCGCTTGGTGGTGGCGCCTGCCAAGGGCACGTTCCGTCGCGCCAGTGACAACACCGAGTTCAGCGCGGGAGACGTTATCGGCGCCATCGTGAGCTTGCGTGACACCATCGACATCGTCACCCCTCACTCCGGCGTTGTGGTCGAGTGGCTTGCCAGCGACGGCGACCCCGTCAACCCG
>RFTO01000015.1 GCA_009923375.1 Actinomycetota bacterium
GGCGTGCAAGAGATCCATATCATCTACACGCACTTCGCGAACATGGTCACGCAAACACCCGTGGTCAAGCGCATCCTGCCTCTAGAGGTTGAAGAGGTCAGCGCCGCGGAGGCGAAGGCCACAGATCAGTACTTCCCGTTGTATGAGTTCGAGCCGAGCCCGGAGGGCGTGCTCGATGCTCTGCTTCCTCGCTACATCGAAAACTTGGTGTACACATCGCTGTTGCTGTCGGCTGCCAGTGAGCATGCCGCCCGCCGACGAGCGATGAAGTCGGCGACTGACAACGCCGAAGACATGATCAAATCGCTGACACGTTTAGCGAACCAGGCCCGTCAGGCCGAAATCACCCAGGAGATCAGTGAGATCGTCGGCGGAGCCGACGCACTGTCTTCAGCCGCAGGGAAATAAGGAGAACCATGAGCACCACTACCACTGACACCACGACCGGCCGCGTCGCGCGTGTGACTGGCCCCGTCGTCGACGTGGAGTTCCCCGTCGGGGCGATGCCAGCGCTATTCAACGCGCTGCACGTCGACGTCGAGTTCTCCGGCCAAGCGCGAACATTGACGCTCGAGGTTGCGCAGCACCTCGGCGACAACATGGTGCGCGCGATCTCCATGCAGCAGACCGATGGTCTTGTGCGTGGCGCCTCAGTGCGCGACACCGGCAGCGCGATCAGCGTGCCGGTTGGTGACGTCACCAAGGGTCACGTGTGGAATGCACTTGGCGAGCCGATGGATGTTCCGGCCTCGTCCCTGCAGATCACCGAGCGCTGGGGGATTCACCGTCAGGCGCCGACCTTCGACCAGCTCGAGTCCAAGACCGAGGTCTTCCAAACTGGTATCAAGGTCATCGACTTGCTCACCCCTTACGTCAAGGGTGGAAAGATCGGCCTATTCGGTGGCGCCGGTGTCGGTAAGACCGTTCTGATCCAGGAGATGATTTACCGCGTTGCTGAGAACTTCGGTGGTGTGTCGGTGTTCGCTGGTGTCGGCGAGCGCACCCGTGAGGGCAACGACCTTTTCCTTGAAATGACCGAGTCTGGTGTTTTGGCTAAAACCGCGCTTGTCTTCGGCCAGATGGACGAGCCACCGGGCACGCGTCTTCGTGTCGCTTTGACTGCTCTGACCATGGCGGAGTACTTCCGCGATGTGCAGAAGCAAGACGTGCTGCTGTTCGTGGACAACATCTTCCGTTTCACCCAGGCGGGTTCGGAGGTGTCCACCCTGCTTGGTCGGATGCCATCGGCAGTGGGTTACCAGCCGACGCTGGCCGATGAGATGGGCGCACTACAAGAGCGCATCACCTCAACTCGCGGTCACTCAATCACCTCCCTTCAGGCCATCTACGTGCCTGCTGACGACTTGACCGACCCAGCCCCCGCAACCACCTTTGCCCACCTCGATGCCACCACCGTGTTGAGTCGTCCGATTTCGGAACTGGGCATTTACCCGGCCGTGGACCCGTTGGACTCGACCTCCCGCATCTTGGATCCGCGTTACATCGGCGAGGAGCACTACCGCGTCGCTGCACGCGTCAAGGAGATCCTGCAGCGTTACAAGGATCTCCAGGACATCATCGCGATCCTCGGTATGGACGAGCTCAGCGAAGAGGACAAGATCCTGGTGAACCGCGCACGTCGTATTCAGCGTTTCTTGTCCCAGAACATGTTCGTCGCTGAAGCCTTCACTGGTCAGCCAGGATCGTTTGTGCCGGTCGAAGAGACCATCGCTTCATTCAAGGCTCTGTGCGATGGTGCATACGACCACATCCCCGAGCAGGCCTTCTTCATGTGCGGTGGAATCGAAGACGTTGAGAAGAACGCCGCGAAGCTGGCAGGCTGATCACCGTGGCACAACTGGACGTCTCTGTGGTTGCCGCTGACCGGCAGGTGTGGACAGGAGCCGCTGCCTCATTGGTGGCGGCCACCACCGAGGGTGAGATTGGGATTCTGCCGGGACATGAGCCGGTGCTTGCGGTGCTGCGCACAGGGGTTGTCCGGATTAAGTCTGTCGATGGTGAGGACATCCGCGTAGCAGTGGATGGTGGGTTCTTCTCTGTTGACCAAAACGTCGTGCGGGTGCTCTCCGGTGCCGCAAAGTTGGCCAGCGAGATTGACGAAGCCTCGACGCGGGCCGAGCTGGAGCAAGCGAAAACTGCGCAGGACACCGAACGCGAAAAGGTACTGGCGGCGCATTTGGAAGCCTTGGCAGCACCTCGCCACTGAGTTGTGACAGTCACTCCCACGCCCGGGCCGCAGCTTCAGGCAGCGTTTCCAAGCGATATGTATCTGCGCTTGAGAGCTAACGAGCCTTCGGACCTGCGGCGTGCCGCTGTTGGAGGGACGACCTGGTCCTTTCGATCAAGAAGTGACTATTGGGAATCCGACTGGGTGATGATGCACTCCGCCAGTCAAAATCCCGACATTCGAGCGGCTGAGACCGCCGAGCACCTCGCGTGGCACTACTCCTTCCCCGATGGCGCAGCCATCGGCGGGGTGACTTTTGCCGAACACGCGGAGCTGCCAGAGGGCTATGTAGTTGAGGTCTCCAACGGTTGGAGCTGGTTCTGGACCGATGCCTCCCGTGCTCATGCGGCGCTTAGTGCGTCGGTGATGGTGGTTGATCATCACGACCCTCGACTCCTCGACGTCCTCCAACATTCAGCCACAGCATCGCATGAGCGCGATGGCTTGGTGCCGGATATTTGGTTGGGCATGGAGGTTGACGGACAACTCGCCTGTGTGGCCGCCGTGAACGTGGTGGCCGATTCAACCAACCTACAAAGTGTCGTCACCCGCTCCGATTTTCGTGGAAGGGGTTTGGCTAGAACTGTCTGCAGTCATGCCACGGCTTGGTCGCTTCAGCGAGCGACATACGCGACTTTGGGGATGATGAGTGACAACGCCATCGCCCGTTCGATTTATCTGGGACTGGGTTTCACCTGTGACAAGGAATTCCGCTCGGCTCGATTCAGTCAAAGTGCGCAGAGTCAAGCTGAGTAAGGGATGAGCGAAAAGATCAGTTCTCGCGACTAGCCCCTGGCACCCACAGGACGTCGCCGCCTTGGCCCACGTTGGCGACTCGTGCGAGGATAAACAGCAGGTCGCTGAGTCGGTTTAGGTAAAGGGCCGCGAGCTTGTTCACTGACTCACCATGCGCCTCGATCGCGCCCCACACACTTCGCTCTGCCCTGCGCGTGACTGTCCGCGCGATGTGCAGCATGGCAGCTCCAGTGGTTCCACCAGGCAGGACAAATGAGCGGAGCGGCTCAAGCTTCTCGTTCCACTCATCGCAGGAGGCTTCGAGTCGGTCGATGTAATGCTGTTGCACGCGAAGTGGCTCATGCTCCGGGTTCGGCACCACGGGTGTTGCGAGGTCCGCGCCAACATCAAAGAGGTCGTTTTGAATCTTCAACAAGGTAGTGCAGATGGCTTCATCGAGGTTGCCTAGGGCGATTGCCGCGCCGATGTGCGAGTTGGCTTCGTCCACGTCAGCGTAAGCAATCAGGCGCGCATCCGTCTTACTGGCGCGACTCATGTCTCCGAGTGAGGTGTAGCCGTCGTCGCCTGTGCGGGTGTAAATCTTCGTCAAGTGGACCATGACCTAAGCGTAGGCGCCTACCCACCCTTGTGCTGCTCGAGTATTCAAGGCGCGCGGCTCTAGGCTGTGGTGGTGCAAGCATTCAAGGTGCGTGGCGGACACCGCCTACAGGGAGTGGTGACCGTCTCCGGGGCGAAGAACAGCGCCCTGAAGTTGATGGCGGTCAGCTTGCTTGCCGTTGGCGAGACCACCATCACCCACGCCCCTGATATTGACGACCTTGACGTGATGTCGGAGTTGCTCGTGCGACTTGGCTGCTCCGTTGCACGCGATCGCAACCTCGGTTTGGTGCGTATCGATGTCCCGCAATCCCTCGATCACCGCGCTGAGTACGACCTTGTTCGCCAGATTCGTGCATCAACGGCTCTCATGGGTCCGCTGATTGCCAGAACAGGTGCCGTGGACATTGCGCTGCCCGGCGGAGATGCGATTGGCTCCCGCGGAGTCGACATGCATATGGATGCCCTCGAGGCGCTTGGTGCGTCCTTCACCACCGAGCACGGCTATCTGCACGCAACTGCTGCGAATGGCTTGCAGGGTGCAGACATCGTCTTCGACTTCCCATCAGTGGGGGCAACTGAGAACGCCGTCCTGGCTGCGGTGCTCGCAAAAGGCCGCACGACGATTACTAATGCGGCTCGAGAGCCCGAGATCGCCGATATTTGCGAAATGCTCGTGGCAATGGGAGCGCACATTGATGGGATTGGCACCAGCTCGCTGACCATCGATGGGGTTGAGCAACTGTCTCCTGTTGTCCACGCTACCGTGCCGGATCGAATTGTCGCCGGCACTTGGGCCGCAGCTGCGGTGATTACGGCTGGAGACATCTTCATTGAGAATGCCCGAAGTGAGCACATGGCACTGGTACTGAATAAGCTCGAGGCGATGGGCGCAGTTGTAGACCGTGATGCCGTCTCACCCAACAGCGCACCAGCAGTCCGAGTGCGGATGGATGGACGGCCCAGTGCAGTGGATGTCGTCACTCTTCCTTACCCAGGATTCCCAACCGACCTGCAGCCGATGATGATCGCGCTGAATGCAATTGCCAGTGGCGCGGGGATGGTGACGGAGAACCTGTACGAATCCCGTTTCCGCTTCGTGCACGAGTTGGCTCGCTTGGGCGCAGATGTCCGCACCGACGGGCATCACGCGCTTGTCCGCGGCGTGGAGTCACTCTCCGGTGCACCCGTGGAGGCCACAGACATCCGAGCTGGCGCCGGATTGGTCCTGGCTGGTTTGGTGGCCGAGGGAGAGACCACTGTCTTCGGCGCGCATCACGTGGATCGCGGTTACGCCGATTTCGCCGAAAACCTGCGCAGGCTGGGTGCTGATGTGCAAAGAGCCGACGGATAGTGTAGGCAGTAGCAGATCGCAACCGGTGTCAGTTAGGTGATCAAGTTAGATCGGGTCGCGCCGTGTGCATCAGCGCAGTTGTAGGCGCGTTCGGAGATCAGAACAGCAGTCCCTGCGTGCTGGCGAGTCCGCGCAATTCGTCGTAGTCGACGATCACACACTTGATATCCCGATCAGTGGCCAGAGTTCGCGCCTGTGGCTTAATCTCCTGTGCTGCAAAGATCCCACTCACCGGCGCAAGAATTGGATCGCGGTTAAGTAATTCAAGATACCTGGTCAGTTGCTCGACACCGTCGATGTCTCCGCGCCGTTTGATCTCAACGGCGACCGAGGCACCATGTGCATCGTGACACAAAAGGTCAACCGGGCCGATGGCGGTCATGTACTCACGGCGAACCAAGCTCCAACCCTCGCCGAAGATGTGCACTTGCTCTGCCAGAAGTTCTTGCAAGTGTGCTTCCACACCGTCCTTCTGTAATCCCGGGTCGTCTCCAAGTTGGTGGTCGGTGTCATGATGAATGTCATGCAGGGTGATCACCAATGATTCGCCGGCTTTATTGGAGACCGTCCACGTCGTCACACCGTCGACATCCGACTCAACGAGCGAGCAGGGCGGGCTCATCCAGTTGAGTGGCTTGTATGCCCGCCCGTCGGAGTGGATTGAGACCGAGCCATCGGCTTTGATCATCAACAGGCGCTGCGCCCGGGGTAGATGCGCAGACAATCGACCGGCGTAATTAACGGTGCACTCGGCGATAACAAGGCGCATAGGGGCACAGTATTGACCGCCCATTCGCCGCCAAACAGTTGCCGTGTCAAGATTGCGTGTGTGGGACGCCGAAATCGCCGTAGTGACGAAACCCCGCGGGGCCGCTCACCAGAGAGCGTGCAAGGTAATGAGCGGGTTGAAAGTGACGCCAGTGGCGACTGGGTGGTTCGGGAACTGCGTGGCTCCAGTTCCACGAAGCCTTACCGCTGCCCTGGGTGTGATCAGATGATTCCCACGAACACCCCGCATATCGTGGCGTGGCCGGAGCATGATTCGGATGCCGAGCACCGTCGCCACTGGCACAAGGCCTGCTGGAAGAACCGCGCACATCGCAAGCCTCGCTTCGGCGCCTGAATTCGCCATGGCGCTCTAGGCTCGGCATGTGCCTGAGATCGTCGCCAATACCGTCCTACCGGCGCTTCGTGAGCCGGTGACGTTGACCACCAATGACGGACTTCACCTCGTGGCCGAACTGGCCCTGCCTGAGTTGGGCACACCTATTGCGACGATGTTGTGCTTGCATCCGTTGCCGACGCACGGTGGAATGATGGACAGTCACGTGTTCCGCAAGGCGGCCTGGCGACTTCCAGCATTGGCAGACATTGCAGTGCTTCGTTGGAACACCCGCGGCACCACGAGCGCTGCTGGCACCAGCGAAGGCGAGTTCGAAGGTGGTGTGGGGGAAGGTCAGGACTTGGCTGCTGCTGTGGCGTGGGCGCAAGCGCGAGGTTTGCCGAATATCTGGCTTGTCGGCTGGTCCTTTGGTACCGATGTTGCTCTGCGCTACGGCAATATCGATGGTGTCGTCGGCGCCATCTTGCTCAGCCCCCCGCTGCGATGGACTGATGACTCAGACCTGGACACCTGGACGCACTCAGGTCGCCCGTTGGTGTGTCTCGTGCCGGAATTGGATGATTATCTTCAGCCAGACGCTGCTCGGCTCAGGTTTGCCAGAGTCCCTCAAGCTGCGGTCATCGGTGTTGACGGGGCTAGGCACCTATGGGTTGGCGAGGCGGCGGTGTCGCGGGTTCTCGATGAGGTGGTCGCTCGTCTGGCGCCTGCACGCAGCCCGTTGCCACGTGAGTGGAATGGGCCGATGGAGCGCTGGAGTGATCTGTGAGCAGGTTTGTGTTGCTGCCCGCCTTCCCGCTGGACACGCGTATGTGGGAGCCCGTCGCTGGCAGACTTGAAAGCGCTGGACATGAAGTCTTGCCCGTGGATATCGGCGGGCTAGGGCATTCAGCGATCCCTCCGGGCGAAGGCGATGTCGATCTGATGGCCCTGCAGGTTATTGCCGCCATGCACGACGCCAGTTGGGAATGCGCGAATATCGTTGGCATCAGCATGGGTGGCTATGTAGCGATGGCGATGCTGCGCATAGCACCAGAAAGAGTTCAAGGCTTGGGGCTCGTGAGCACACGAGCCTGCGCTGATGCGCCAGTGAAGAGAGCTCAGAGGCGTGCCCAAGCAGAGCAGATGAGCGCCGAAGCGGTCGCTGAGATGTCCATCTCGATGCCAGCAACGCTGCTATCAATGACATCCCTACGCAGTGATCCGCAGGGCGCACTGACCATCGGCCGATGGATAAGCGAGCAGAAGCCCTTAGCCCTGTCTTGGTGTCTTCGCGCGATGGCATCGAGACCGGATTCACTTATTACTTTGCGCAATGCTGGGCCCCGGCCCGTCGTGATTGTGGCGGGGGAGCAGGACAATGTCACAACAGTTGCCGATGCAGTACACATGCAGGCCGCCAGCCGCGATGCTGGGGGTGTGCCGAGGTTAGTGGTTGTGCCTAATGCTGGGCATATCTGCGCCTACGATGCGCCGAAAGCCGTCACATCAGCGCTATTAGAGCTGACATGACTAAGGGCCGCCCATCTGGGCGGCCCTTAGTCATGAGTAATACAGACAGACTACTTAACGAGGGAGAGCTTACCCTTGCCATAAACGACGCCGGTGGTCAGCTTCCACGACACTAACTTGTTCTTCCTGATCGGAGCGAACGTCACCGTGCACGTGACTCGCTCGCCACCCTGGCTCGTCTCGCAGTTGCTACTGCTACCAGAGGCCGCAAACTTCACCGCGGTGCCAGGCTCAATCGGGAATGCAGTGAAGGTGCACTCACGTCCAACTTGGCAACCAACCGGAGCGGAGAAACCCGGGACGTAGATGGTGGTTGAAGCAGTCTGGCCAGAGGCCTTGGCCGAAACGCGGTACTTGCCTGGGTCGGCAGGTGCGTAGATCTTTAGGCTGGCTGCGCCAGAGCTGGAGGTGGTGCCGCTGGCTCCGTCGAAACTCGACTCCAGAGTCACCGCGCTCTTTGCCCTGAAGTTCGTGGCCTTGAAGGTCATCTTGTAACCAGGCGCAACGACCTTACGTGACGTCGCCAGCGCAGGGGTGCACACTGGGTAGCAAGCCTTCGAAGGCGCAACAACCAGGGCCTGTGCGGGTGCGGATGCGAATGTGGCTCCAATTAATCCAGATGCAACTAAGGCAATACTGGCTGCAGCAGCGCGCAATCTCATGTGATTCTCCAGAGCTCGATGGTGGAAAAGCCATTGTGGTTTTCCGCTTAAAGTAAAAGTATCAGATGAGTCACCATTGGTCAACAGCGGGTGGCGATAGTTATCGCCGCGTCCTCCGTGCAAAGGTGCCTGTGTCGCTTCACACGCGGATGTAGTAGCCGGATTTACTCTTTCTTATTCTTTGCAAACGCGCAATATTATGAAGAAAACGGTCAATACGGACATTTATTGCGCATATTTCGTCAGTCGTGCCTCTCTAGGGACGGCCGTGGGCCTATGGCCGTCCCTAGAGAGCATTGCCAGGTGAGTCACGAGGGAACTGGATCTAGATGGCTGGCCCGATGAGTTCCACGAGCACCCCTGCGCAGCTGCGGGGGTGGATGAAGGTGATGTCACGACCAGATGTACCGCGGCGGGGCACCTTGTAGAGCACCTCGAGGCCAGCGACCAGACACGCCTCTATGGCTGCGGCGACATCGGTGACCTCAAATGCCACCTGTTGGATGCCGGTACCGCGTTTGTCGATGAATCGCGAAATGGGCGAATCATCGCTAGTTGATGCAAGTAGTTGAAGTTGGGCGCCACCGCCGGGTGCATCCAACATTGATTCCCACACCCCTTCATCGGCATTAACCTCCCGATGGACTTCCCGCCAACCCAACGCTGACCATTGAGCCACCGCCGTGTCAAGATCGTCAACGGCGATGCCGACGTGGTCGAGTCGCACAAGCAGGGTTCCCAGAGTGGCGGCGAGTGCCTGTGGTGTGTTCGTCACATGACCAATCATGCTCGGGTCGGCGTCTCCACGTCGCAGCAACGCAGTGACATACTGCATCTCAATGCGAGCCGACCCATTCGACCACAGGGGACACTTGCAGCCTGCACTTGCCGTGAACCTGTGAGGAGTCCTTCCCAATGGCCACTGAAACATCCGTCATTGTCGCCGGAGCCCGCACCCCGATTGGTCGCCTGTTAGGCGCATTTGCTGATGTGCCAGCCGTCACTCTCGGGGCTACAGCCATAAGGGCTGCCCTAGATCGGGCGGGCATCATCGGCGAGCAAGTTGATTACACGATCATGGGCCAGGTGATCGGTGCAGGAACCGGCCAGATCACCGCTCGGCAAGCAGCTGTTGCCGCAGGTATTCCCATGAGTATTCCGGCGCTGACCATCAACAAGGTTTGCTTGTCGGGCTTGAATGCGGTGATCCTTGCCGATCAGATGATTCGCGCAGGTGACGCTGAAATCGTCGTCGCTGGTGGCATGGAGTCGATGACTCGTGCACCTCATCTGCTCATGGGTTCTCGAACCGGGGTTAAGTACGGCGACTGGACGATGGTCGACGCAACTGCCCACGACGCCCTCACCTGCGGTTTCGATCACATCGGCATGGGGGAGGCGACCGAGCGCGATAACGCCAGCCACCCAATGGTGACTAGGCAGGCGCAGGATGCGTTGTCCGCGCAATCCCACCAACGCGCCGCAGCAGCGCAAGCCGCCGGCATCTTTGCCGTCGAGATCGCACCTGTACAGATCCCTCAGCGCAAGGGAGACCCATTAGTTGTGTCGCAAGATGAGGGAATTCGCCCGGATACAACTGCAGAGTCGCTTGTAGGCCTTCGCCCCGCATTCGCGAAGGATGGCACGATCACTGCTGCTTCGTCATCGCAGATTTCCGATGGCGGTTGCGCGATGGTCATCATGGCGAAGTCCAAGGCACAACAGCTTGGACTCACGTGGATTGCTGAGATCGCTGCGCGTGGCATGGTCTCCGGTCCCGATACGAGTTTGCACCTGCAGCCAGCGAATGCCATCGCGGCAGCATGTGCAAAGGAGGGCATCGCCCCTGCGGACTTGGACCTCGTGGAAATCAATGAGGCGTTTGCCGCGGTTGCTCTTGCATCCGCCGCCGCCCTCGGCGTCAGCGACGACAAAGTCAACGTGAATGGTGGTGCTATCGCACTCGGGCACCCAGTGGGTATGTCCGGTGCTCGCATCGTGTTGCACTTGGCCATGGAATTGAAGCGACGAGGCGGCGGCATCGGTGCTGCCGGCCTGTGCGGCGGAGGCGGACAAGGCGATGCCCTTATCTTGCGGGTACCAACCGCGTAGTCCGATCAATTCTTAGCGTTTCGTACCCGGCGTTCGTATCCGTGATTCGTCCCTTTGATTCTTACCCGCGATTCGTACCGCCCTGCACCTCCTCGCGGGTGAGGCTTCCGCGGCATCGTCGGTGGCTCGGGTGTGACTCCGCCCGCGACCGTGATCCCAGCGCCCTGTGGTTACCAAGTTCGGCTAGCGTGAGCGCGTGAACATCGAGGAGTTAGCTGCAGGCGTGCTAGCTCGTCAGCCGAGACTGCTCGCCCGCGCCATAAGTGTTGTCGAAGACGGCCGCGAAGAAGCTCGAGCTTTGATGCAAGCACTCGCCTCCGCTGGACAGCAGACGCGTGTTATCGGACTCACGGGATCTCCCGGCGTCGGCAAGTCGACCACCACGTCCGCACTGATCGACCACTACCGCGCTGCAGGTTTAACAGTGGCGGTGCTCGCCTGCGATCCGTCATCTCCGTTTAGCGGCGGCGCACTGCTGGGCGATCGTGTCCGGATGCAGGAGCACTTCTTGGATCCTGGCGTATACATCAGGTCGATGTCGTCGCGAGGACATTTGGGTGGGCTATCCGCATCCACCCCACAGGCCGCTCGGATTCTCGGTGCAGCGGGCTTTGATTTCATTTTGATTGAGACAGTCGGCGTGGGGCAAAGTGAGGTTGAGGTCGCAGCATCAGCCGACACCACTGTGGTTCTGATGGCACCGGGTATGGGCGATGGAATCCAAGCGGTCAAGGCCGGCATCCTGGAGGTCGGCGACATCTTCGTAGTGAACAAAGCGGATAGAGATGGCGCCCATGACACCGTCCGAGAGTTACGCCACGCGTTATCTCTCGCGGCCGATGTGCGGGCACGTCCTGCTGAGCCGGATGAGTGGACGCCGCCGATCCTGCTCACTGTCGCCAGCACCGCAGGAGGAATTCCCGAACTTGTGAAGGCCTTGGAGGAACACGCCGCGTGGTTGACGGGCACCGAATCCGGGCGGATGCGCAAGGCCCGCCGGGCAGAGGCGGAACTTGAGGCTGTGGTGCTCGCCCACCTGCGGGCGCGGGCAGGCGCATTCCGAGATGATCCGCGCTTTCGTGATTTAGCCAACGAAGTTTCACTTGGACTCCGCGACGCCTACTCCGCTGCAGAGGTTCTAGTCTCTCGTCTGTGAACTCACAGATGTCTGAAGGAACACCCTCCGTCGAGGACTCGAACTCAACGATCTCCACCGGTCGTGCACACGCCGCTGAACTCGCCGCCGGTCGCGTCGCGCGGGAGAGCGTTGCCTCCTTGTCTGGTGAAATTGTCGAACCGCTTTATGCACCCGATGACGATGACGTCGTTCGAGATTTCGCTCGCATCGGCTGGCCTGGGGAGTTCCCTTTTACCCGAGGCATCCACAGCAGCGGCTACCGTGGAAAGCCGTGGACGATCCGCCAGTTCGCCGGCTTCGGTGACGCAGCGACCACCAACGCACGTTTCCACCAGTTGCTCAATGGAGGCGGCGATGGCCTGAGTGTCGCCTTCGATATGCCAACGCTGATGGGTGTCGATTCAGATGCACCGCTTGCACTAGGCGAGGTTGGGCATTGTGGAGTAGCTATTGACTCAGCCGCGGATATGGAGCGCCTCTTTCACGCAATCCGTTTGGATGAGGTGACCACCTCGATGACCATCAACGGCCCGGCTATAGCTGTTTTCTGCATGTACGTCGTCGCAGCCGAGCGTCAAGGCTGTGATGTCAGCAAGCTCAATGGCACGTTGCAGACGGACATCCTGAAGGAGTACATCGCTCAAAAGGAGTGGATCTTCCCGCCGCAGCCACATCTTCGACTTATCGGAGATCTGATGCAGTGGTGCGCGCACCACACACCGAAGTACAAGCCGTTGTCCGTATCCGGCTACCACATTCGCGAGGCTGGATCAACGGCCGCTCAAGAACTCGCCTACACACTCGCGGACGGTTTCGCTTACATTGAGTTGGGCTTACAGCGCGGTCTGTCAATCGATGAGGCAGCGAA
This sequence comes from Actinomycetota bacterium, assembly GCA_009923375.1. Taxonomy (GTDB): domain Bacteria; phylum Actinomycetota; class Actinomycetes; order S36-B12; family UBA5976; genus RFTO01. Next base: position 12,368 of record RFTO01000015.1, read on the forward strand.
TGCGTTGTCATTTTTCTTCGACGCGCACACTGACTTCTTTGAGGAGATTGGCAAGTTCCGGGCCGGTCGCCGTATCTGGGCTCGCTGGATGCGCGACCGCTACGGCGCTACCAATCCGCGTGCGCAGTGGCTGCGGTTCCACACCCAAACCGCAGGTGTCTCACTCACAGCTCAGCAGCCTGATAACAACGTGGTACGCACCGCAATCGAGGCGCTGGCGGCAGTCCTGGGAGGAACAAACTCCCTGCACACCAACGCACTAGATGAAGTGTTGGCATTGCCAACTGACCGTGCTGCTCAGATCGCTCTGCGCACACAGCAGGTGATCTTGGAGGAGACCGGCGTTGCTGATGTCAGCGACCCACTCGGCGGATCGTGGTATGTCGAAGCAATGACCGATCGCATCGAGCAGCAGGCTGAGGCCATCTTCGCTCACATCGACGCACTTGGTGATGGCTCGATGCTTGCAGGTGTGCTGCGCGGAATTGACGATGGCTACTTCGTCATGGAGATTGCCGATGCCGCATTCGCCCAGCAGAAAGTAATCGAATCAAATGAACGCGTGACAGTGGGCGTGAACGGCTATACCGAGGCGGTTGATTCGCCTTTGGAGATTCTGCGAATTTCCCACGAGGTGGAATCCGGCCAGGTTGCCGCGTTACAGGCTCGTAAAGCCGATCGTGATTTAGGAAAGGTCCAGGCAGCCCTCGCAGCCCTCA